>CAZBBC010000196.1:391-7404 GCA_964489835.1 uncultured Calditrichota bacterium | reverse complement strand
ATAGACGCGAAGGTCTGGGATTTTTCCGCTGGGTTGGAATTGGTAAAGGGGAATATCTTCCCGTCAGTTTCTTACCACTGCCCAGCCGGCAACAGCTCATCGATATGCAAATTGAATATCAGCCCACCGAAAAGCTCCGGATCAACGCAGAGGCCGCAGTAAGCCAATTGGATAAAAATATTCTATCTCCTATCAATGATAGGGATAACCAGGGTAAGGCATTCCGATTAACCACCAGGTTGGATCAGGTGCCTCTGAGAATTACAAATACGGGGCTGGGACAATTTAGCTTTTCCCTTAATGGAAGGTATATTGATAAAAAATTTCAACCCATTGACCGCTTGAATCAGCCGGATTTTTCAAGGTACTGGAATCTTTTATCTGATACAGAAGCATCTAATGAAGAACAGAGTGTAGAGTTTAAATCAACCTATCTTCCCTGGCAATGGCTGACACTGAATGGTGGTGTGGGCGATTTTAAAAGAAGTGCCTTCAATTCTTTCAGGTATCATGCGGAAGCCAGATGGGATAAAGAGAACTGGTTCAGAGGATTTATCCGGCAGGAGTCGATCAATAGTCTGCAGCGTGAGGTAAAGAACGATTGGTACAGACAAAAAGCCGATATCAACAAAGATATTTGGATTTTTCAACCGGCGCTCCTGTTTGAACAGGAGGAACGAAAGAATAGGGAAGGAGAGAAAACCAGTGGATTTGCTTTTCTGGATTTGGGTGCGCGCCTCCGTCTGATAAATCATCCTGTTGTTTCGGGTGAATTACAATTTAACCAGAGAAAAGATGATGTCATTGATCCGGATCGTGGTGGAGAGAAGATCCCCCAAGCAACCAGTTACACGCGCCGTCTGCGCCTGGATCTTTCTGAATGGCATCAAATTAGTGGTTACCTGCAGATTGTACTCCGTAAAAAAGATTATACGCCATTCTTTGAAAGTCAAAAGGTAGATTCACTTAAAATTCAATATCTTGATTATGCACTTCAGGATACGGCCTGGCAGGATCGGCGAACAAATTTAATAGAATTTCTCTTAAAAAATTATCAATGGAACCGGGCCCTGGATGTGCAATGGCAATACCGGGTCTCCATCGGACAGACAGCATTAAAAGAAAAAGTATATATCGATGTTGGTGAAGGGCAAGGTAATTTTCGCTATGATGATGACCTGAAAGAATATATCCCTGACCCGCTCGGCAATTTTATACTTTTTATTGTTCCTTCAGGGAAGTATGAACCAATCGCTAATCTGGGTACCTCGTTACGTCTGTTACTTGATCCACGACGATTTTTAAAGAAGCCTGAAACGGGTTTTGAAAAAATTGTGTCACAACTGAGTAGTGATTCATATCTCCGTGTAGAAGAAGATTCGAAGGATGAAAATCTGTCTAATCTTTACTTCCTGAAGTTCTCGACGTTTCGGGGTCCTAAAACGCTCAGAGGAAATATTGTTTTTAACCAGGATATTTATTTTATGCGTAGAAATCGTGACCACTCCTTCCGCTTTCGCTACAGATATCGTGACGATTTGTTCAACCAATTTCTTGAATCCGACGATAATGAAAATCGATTGAGTATCGAACGCGGTCTATGGGCGAATTATCGTATTATTGAAACCATTAAAAGCCAGACCGAAATTCGTAATATTCTCACTTTCAGGGAAAATCCATCGAATTGGTCAAGAAACAGAGATATTACCTCTTTTATCATAGATCAAAATTTTTCCTTTCATCCGGATCTGAACTGGGAGGTCGGAATTGAATCTGAATACGGACGGGAAGAAGATAATGCCAATCAGAAAAACTTAAGGACCAGTTATATCCGCGGATTGGCCAGAGCAAGTTATGCGTTTTTACGTAAGGGTAAGCTCAGTACATCATTTGATTATCAGCGGGTAAACATACTTGAGAATCCCACAAAGGCAACTATCCCTTATGAAATGGCACGCGGAAGAAAAGAAGGCGTGAGTAAGAGCTGGCAGATACGCGGAGAATATACCATTGCAGAAAACGTTGTTATTTCTCTCTTTTATAATGGCAGAGATGATGCGGATTTTGAACGGATCATTCATACCGGGCAGGCGGAAATCCGTGCTTATTTTTAGCAAAAATTTTAAAAACTTTTATCCACGGATTTCACGGATTGACACGGATTTTATTTTGAAATAATTTTTATTTTAGTTTTAATCCGTGTTAATCCGTGTCAGTCTTCGCCTGCTTGCCCGGCCTGCCCGGCGCAGACGTGGCTATGACGGGATCCGGCTTCGACGGATAATTCGTGGACAAAATCTTTTTTTTAATTGCAGCATCGCTGTGGGATGCATAGATCGGGTAAGTAAATAAATGATATGCGATTAACAATGAAGTTATTTTTTCTGACAATATTAATATTTACCCAGATGTTGCCTCTTGGTTTGGGATTTGGACAAGGTGTTCTGGGTACCTTTGATTTTATCGGTAATGAACAATTTGGTAAAAGCCAATTGATTCAATGGAGTGGGTTGTCGGAAGGGAGCTTCATCAATCCGCCGATCATAGAATCTGCCAATAAGAAAATTATTGCCGGCTGCCAGGATGAGGGTTACCTGTTTGCCCGGATTGATTCCGCGGTTATTTCAGAAAAGGATAAAAATAACCTGGTTTCCGTTCGCTGGTATCTTCAAGAGGGGCCCTTGGTCAGGCTGGGGAATGTTCAAATTATTGCAGATTCCATTGATGTGGAATATTTAGAAAGTATCATTGATTTTGCCGAAGGAGATATTTATCGAAATGAGTTTGTGGAGTCACAAATACGGGAAATCGGATATTATTATGCCACGAATGGTTATCCATTAGCTGTAATTAACATTTCTCAAACGACTTTTAGGAATGAGGATGATGATAAATATATGGATCTGATCATGGAGATCGATCCCGGTCCAAAAATTAGAATCAACAATATCCGTATAAAGGGCAACAACGTAACCCGGGATGAAGTGATCCTGCGTGAGATTAATATCCAAAGGGGAGATGTTTTTAACCAGGAGAAAATTGATGAAATTCCTGATCGGTTAAACCGTCTGGGATATTTTACCCAGGTGCCGCCGGTTAGAATTATTGGTTTGATAGAAAGAAAAACAGAATTATTAATTGAGGTAGCCGAGGGTAATACCACAACTTTTGATGGTATCATCGGCTATGTACCACCGGCACAAAATCAGAAGTCTGAGGAAGGATTTTTCACCGGGCTTATCAATTTAAATTTTAGGAATTTATTCGGGACCGGGCGAAAATTTGAGATTAACTGGCAAAAATCCGATCGCTTTTCGGAGCAATTCAGAATTTTTTACGAGGAACCATGGGTCCTGAATTTTCCCCTGAACATTGGCCTTGGATTGGAACGAATCGTGAGGGATACGACGTATATTGAACGGACATATTTTATTCATTCGGTTTTAAAATTATCGGCTGACTTAAAGGGATTTCTTAGATTCAGTCATAAGGAGGTTGTACCGGACTCTCTTGCCAGTCGTTCATTACGCTTGACCCGGAATTCAGTTATGGATGGGGAAGCAGGAGTAACCTATGATACCCGCGATTATCCGATCAATCCGGGAAGTGGTTTATTTTATATGTCTTCTTTTACTTTTGGGATTAAAAAGAACACCGGCCCGCAATATTTAATTAACGAAGATAGCCTGGCAACAGAGGAAGGATTAAAAAAGCTACAGATTAGCTTATTCTTCTATCTGAGATTATGGAAAAATCAGGTGCTGGCATTTAAACTTCATGGCGCACATATTAAGAGTGATAAGGACCAGCTCCAACTGTCTGATCATTACTGGTTCGGTGGATTTGGAACGCTGCGTGGTTATCGTGAAAATCAATTTCACGGTACAACCATATCCTGGGTAAATATAGAATACCGGTTTATCATAGGGAGAAATTCAAGAGTGTTTCTTTTTAATGACTGGGGATTCTACCAGTACAAGGAACGAACGGGAATAACAAAGGATACATTATATGGATATGGTGTCGGGATTCGATTCGAAACGCCACTGGGAATTATGGGCGTTGATTATGGTTTTGGCCGTGGGGATACCTTCTCCACAGGAAAAATTCATTTTGGGATAATTAATAGTTTTTAAAAAGATCAAAGCCTCAGAGACAAGGCGTACACAGAGGAGAGAAATATTGATTTAGTAGAGCGTGGGGTGTAGAGCGTGAAGCGAAGAAGGAATATGAAGAGAAGCAATCCTAAATAATTTTACATTTCTTTTGCTTGCAATAAACCTGACCCCATATTATACTATATCATATTTTGGAATTGATAAAAAGTGAGAGATTATGGGAAGAATAACGGTTTATCTTTACAGTGATTCTGAAAAGTAACTTTTAGTGTCATTTTGATAAAATTATCTGGCCTGGTCTATTCATACCGCAGCGATGCTGCAATCAAATCAAAAACAAAAGAAAAAGAAAAAAAAATTTATTAACCACGAATTTCACAGATTGTCACAGAACATAAATTAACCACCGAGAACACAGAAAATAATTAACCTGATTAATTCATGAATTTTAGATCTATCAGATGGTGACAATTAAGTCTCCCCTTAAAAAAGGGGACTAATCCCGTCCTACGGGACTAACCCCCTTATTAAGGGGGAATTAACTCATTGATTTTAGGTTATTTATAGACTTAAATATTTAATTTTATGAATAATTCAGGTTAATTATTTTAAGAATTCGGTGTTTTTCAGTGCCTTCAGTGGTTAATAAATTTATTGCGATCGTTGCGGTGCTGCGAGAAATAAATTATTCCGCTTTGTACAAATTTTGCTAATCGCCCCGGCGATTCGCCGCGGCGGAAATAACAAAGTTTTTGGCTACAATAGCATAAACTACGGAATAGCACGGAATAAATACACGGAAATATTTAAGTTAAGAGTGAGATAAATGATAACAATATCTTATTCTAATTAAACTATATATTTTGATCTAATTACTTTATTTTCAATATGCTGTGTCAATCGGTGTGCTTCCATGGTGATTAATTCAGGCTAGTTTAAAAATTGGAAATTAACCGGGTATCATCTCATTCTTTATTATTTTTTACCGTATTCTGATCGCAGAATTATGTTGCATATCTCTGCAGGTAAAGCATTTTGCCAAAAGTAAAAATTATAAAGGTTACTTTTTCCCCTCAATCCTTCACCCCTCCTGATATCCCACGATTACGTGCCTTTCTGGCAAAACAATTTCCACAGCATAGTGAACTTCATAACCATCTGGTAGATGGCGGTTTCCGAATGGTGTACCCGGATATACAGTTCAAATTTATCGAAAACAGGCCAATGATTGTCGGGTACGGCAAGGGACTGCAAATTCTAACCGAGGTATTTCAAAAAGTAAATTATTTTGATTTGAATCACCGGAGAGTGGATGTGGCGGAAAAATCGATTCAGATCGTTGAGACCCAGATCGGGGAAAGTGGGGAAATGTATCGATATTCATTCCTGACACCCTGGATGGCCCTTAATCAGGATAACTATTTTGTTTACCAGCACCTGGACTTTATTGAGCGGGAAGTCAAACTAAACCGCATACTCTGGGGTAATCTGAGGGCGCTGGCTCATGCCTTTGGATACTGGATCCCAGATCCGAATAAGGTGGATGTAAGGGGTGATTTCAAGATTAGAACAGGTAAATTTAAGGGTAAAACAATGCTGACTTTTAGTGGGGAGTTCAGCACTAATTTTCATATTCCCGATTATCTGGGTTTGGGCAAGCAGGTGGCCAGGGGGTATGGGACTGTGGTAAAAAGTGAAGAAAAAAGACAAAAGACAAAAGACAAAAAATAAACGAAAAAAACTGTAATGGCATTCAAGCGGATCAAGATTAAGGGCTTTGTTTAACGCAGCATTTGTTTGTCATGGCATTGGCTCATCTGCCTACGAAACGGGCGCGGGATTTGTTGGCCAAATTTAATGAAAGTGATATAGCCGAAGAGGTTGAATGGTTGGAACCGGCAATGGACGAGGGGAAGAGTTTGTATATATGGCCTGAAAATGATCAGGAAGAAAGAGATATGATGGCTTTAAAACTATACCATAAAAATAATGACCAAATCATTGAATTAATGGGTGAGGTTGATGTTTCTGAATATAAAATCAAACAGCATGAAATTGAGTTAACCGCTTTAGAAAAACTGCAAAAAGAAAAATTGAGCAAAGATGAAAAGGAGGATATCAAATATAGAATGATTACTATAATAGATATGATAAAAATGGAAGGAAATCATTTGGCCGAAACAAAAAAAGATACTGCTGTTCAGGAAAAAATTAATAAAAAAATCAAAGAAGGCATAAAAACAGAGCGTTATAAAAATTTAGAGCCGTGGGATATTTCCGGTTTTCATTTTGACGGGGAAGGGTAAGGTCGGAATCGGTATTCCGGGTAAGGGGAATTAAAAACGGAAGCGATGATCGTATACACAACGAATAGGAGCTACAATATCAATGAAAGAAATAACAAGAGAAATCCTCGAAAGTGTTGTCCCTGAGCGGATTTTCTGGAGAGGTGAAGATTTGTACGACGAAGGGGCTGTACAGGATGTAGATGTTTCCGAGAAACAAATATCCGCTAAAGTTTTAGGAACCCGTCTTTATAGCGTCGAAGCAAAAATAAGGGAAGACACCTTCATGTTTTCATGCTCCTGCCCTTATGAGGGATTTTGTAAACACAGTATTGCCCTGGGGCTCTGGATGGTGGAACATAAGCGCATATTGTCAAAAATGAGAAGAAAATTGTCTCAATATATCATCAATATACCTAAAAAAAATATGCCCGATGGCTTCAATGATTCAATTTACTACTTATCACAGGAAAATGTGAATGAATATTACAATCCCATTACCGGCTTTAAATTAGACAAACAATTACGCCAAAAAACAAAAACAGGATTTTATTAAAGAAAGACAAATAAATGAACCAATCATTTGAAGACATCAACAAAAAAACCTCAC
>CAZBBC010000196.1:0-381 GCA_964489835.1 uncultured Calditrichota bacterium | reverse complement strand
AATGAAAGCGCTGCAGGAAAGTGATCAGCGCGCACCAGAGATTACGTCTTTATTGGAAAAGGCAACCCCCGGTCAGAAAGACGTATTTCTGAAAGAAGCGTTAAACGAATCTCCCATGCTGTTAAACCGCTTTGAGGTGATGATAAAAGGTGCGGTTAATTTGGGAAAAGATATTGATATTGATCGTCTGGTAAACGAAATAAAAGCAAAAATGGAAGCATTTGATCTGGAAAACTATGACCGTTTCTATGAGCGGGAGCCGAAGATACACGGCTATAGGGAGGAGTGGGAAATATTACGGGATGGGGTGGAATCTGAATTCGGTGAAATTTTTGATGAATATAAAAACAGGGCCCTGGAATTATTAAAAATCCGCAATGT
>CAZBBC010000195.1:0-7455 GCA_964489835.1 uncultured Calditrichota bacterium | reverse complement strand
TTTATTTATCATCTTTTTTTACAAACTCTTCTTTTCCATCCTGATGAATAAAAGTTAATCCTATTATTTGCCCGGAACTATCATTTTCGAATCTTATTTTGGGCAGAACATTCATCGCCTTTAAACCTTCCGGTAATTTTCCTTGATATAGATTATCAGCAGTTTTTACAAGCATCAGTTTCATACTTCCATCCCGCTGAATATATAAAATTCCATCTTCACTCGTAATACTCCTGACTCCACCGTAACGGCCAACAATTCCAACATGGTTATTTATTTTCGGTTCTTTTGTTACAACAGTATTTTTCACTTCTATCTTTTCAAATTGAATGAGCTCATTTTGTATATCAATAATTATTGACAGATCTTTCAATAATTGATAACCGATATTGACCTTGTCGCTATTTCTTTCGGATAAAATAATATCTGGAGAATCGTATATGATATTAGCCAGTTTTATACTCCCGTTCAGCTTTGCCGTCCAGTTTTTATGAGAACTATTTATTGTTCGTGATTGGCTTGGAAGCAAAACCGGAGGCGATTTGAATTCTAATTCATCTTTTGCTGAATATGGGAAAGAAAATAAGAAAGGACTACCGGTATCCAAATGTGTATCCCACATACGTCCATTAGTTTCTAATTGAAAGGTCAGGATTTCATGGCCAGGCATTAAAGAAACAACATTTGCTCGATCTTTTTTCAATTCTCCCTTTTTAAGAATAATCTTTTTATCCGGATAATTAATGTTTATAAGATGCCCGGAAAATTCTTTAAATGAAAGGATACCGTCAACAGGGATCATTTCTTTCAAATTCATGACAATCATACTGATGTTTGAAAACTCTTTACCTGAAACTATTATTTCCGGAACATTTACTTTTGCTACTAAAGATGTGGATTTACTGCCAGGAGTTCCAACCTCAATCTTTCCGGTTTCTTTTAATTCCAAAGTAGTTGCAAGTTCTTTATCAATTACACTACCGCTTGCGCCAGTGTCGAAAATAAATTTATAAGGCCCTTTATTATAAATTAATAATTCAATTACAGGCCTGTTGAGACTTAAATCCATAGGAATTATGACTTTATTACTATCTGCATGAATCGTAATACACTCCATAATGAGAAAAGTAAAAACAAGGGTTGCAAAACACCTGGAAATTACATTCTTACTTTTTATAAATAATCTTAATAATACTGAGATAATTGTTGATGTTTTCATATTTAGTTTTCTCCTTTAATTATTTATTCTTTCTATCAATCATTGTCGCTGTCTGTTTGTTTTCTTTATGGGCATAACGTTAGGCATAAGCGGCGGTCCGGCTACGCCGGATCTGACTTGATGCCATTGTTAGCAGGCTTTTGTTTGAAAAGTTCGAATATTATATTTTTTTTGAAACTATTTTTTAATTTGGTAAAAAATTTCTACTTACTTCTCAGACAATCGTATGTGAGAGAAACCTGATATTATTATAGTTAGACCAATGAAAAAAATAGAATAGTGAGAACAATGGCTGGTTCATAAGTCACATCAGAAAGTAGTCGAATATAGCTGTGTGTACTTGCAATGTCTATCTAAAAATAAATATGAAAAAAAGTGATACGAAAGATAAAAATGCACCGATAATTTCTAATATAAATCCATATTTTCTGTAATTCAACCGTTTCTCAGAATGGAATTTCTTTTTAATGTTTCTACTAAAATATATTAGAATAACAAAACAGATTATAAATACTACAGCAATTAATAAATATCCCAATAAACTAAAATCATACATTTTTATCCCCAATTTTTAGAAAATTTGCTTGCTAATGTATAGAATTTTATCCGTAGTTGAGGCGAAGTAATAATATGAGGTTACTATAGAACTGTGCAAATACGGATAAAATTAGGTTGAACGTAACCCGTATTATGTAGATTTAATACACTTTATATATTTTAATAATAAGCACTCATGGAAAGAGTAGCAACGTAAAAAGAGTGATTAATTAAATTTCATGATTATTAACTAAATTTATCTGAGTAACTGTTGATTACTCATTTTATGTTGAGAATAAAATAGATGTAGTTCTCCAATGGCCCTTTAGCCTTTTTTAGAAATTTTGATTGTTTACCTTTTATTTTGTATTCAATAATTACTTCAAGTGGGAGCCGCGGCAATTTGTACAGGGATAAGTTGTTTAACTATACGAAGTAAACCGTTTTTACATTTTGGACAAACTGCCGGATCAATTCCGAATAATTTCAGAATTATTTGATGTCGATCGATCTTTTCTGATTCTTCCGGGTTATTAATAGTTTCTAAATCTGCCTACTATCGAACTTGAAAAGCCGGAGATTGTAATAAAAAGAATTAACGATATCCCTACCCAAATCTATGAGAAAAGCGTTTTTGAATAGTAAAGATCAGCTAATGAAAATTTAGGCACCGATTGGTTCGTTTAATTACAATACAAGAAGTGTACCAGGGTGGGATAAAGTAAGTTAGGTTATAAATTACAATGCCTTATAAAAATGGGGGGACAATTGGTATCTCTATGATCGTTTACCAAATGTGAATGATCCTTCACATAATGTGAACGATCATTCACATGTATTCTATTTATAAAGGCACGTTTATTCTATCCACAAAGAAGATCCTTCGACTTGCGGTCTTCAGGACAGGTTCCGCACACTAAGTTTTTTATTGCTTTTATTTTATGATAAATACTTGTACTTGAAAAATCTTTGTTTTTGTTCTTTTTGCTTGATCAAAAAGAACCAAAAAATCAAGGCTGTAAAATAATTTGAAGAAATTCTGCTGCTCGCTTCACTGAATTTTTTAAACTCGCTATGCTCAGACAGTAAAAAATTCTATCGTTCCGCTTCGCAGAGAATTTCTAACAAATTATTTTAATGCCCTTTTTTTCAATCTAAATAAATAATTTTTTCTCTGCGTCTTTGCGCGTGCCTGCCGTGGCGGGGCTCTGCGAGAGACGAAATATGAAATAAATATAGATCGTGTTTGATCTTACACATTTGACGTTTCACTTTTGACATAGAACGCGCCACGCACCACGCCCTACGCTCCTCTCTACTCTCTTTTCTCTTTCTTCATTTCCTCGTGACCGGCTTCTGTCCTGAAAACCGATAGGTCGATGAATGCCTTAATGGTGTGCTTTGTTAAGGGTATATCTTTTATCAATTTCGGAATCCAATCTTATCTTTAAGACTTTTATGTGGGATTTCGATTAATTTTTTTATTGCCTCAAACACAACCCCAAATTGATGATCATATTTTTTTTCCATGGTATTTACTTTCTTGAGGAGATCAGAATAATTATAACTCAACTTTCTTAATTGAACAAATGCACGCATAATCGCAATATTGACATTAAGCGCTTGTTCGCTTTTCAATATAGATGATAGCATAGCGACGCCTTGTTCCGTAAATGCGTAAGGTGCATATCGCCGACCTCCCCAACTTGAGCTCACAATTTGTGATCTCAAGTTTTTAAATTCTTTATCAGACAATTGGAACATAAAATCAGCTGGGAATCTTTTTAAATTTCTCTTCACTGCCTGAACTAATTGCCGTGTTTCTACGCCATATAGTTCTGCCAAATCTTTATCAAGTAGAACTTTGTGTTTCCGAAGAGAATATATTTTGGTTGTTATTCGCTCAACCGGGATTATCTCTGTCATCTATTTTTTTCTTTGATTGCAGCAATATGCATTGGTATGCTTTTAGTCGGTAAAACAGCCCTGCAGTTATCACTCATTAATTAACAATTTATTTATAAATTTTAAGTTGTGACACTGGTTGATTTGAGAATTAAATTGGCAAAAATTGTACCAAAATGATAAAAAAAAGTAAGATGATGAATAACAAGGGGTTACAAAAAATGCGGCGTTTATTCTGCTGTTATTGGGTCGGGCTGCCTCCCCGTAAAACGGGGTCTACGACGTGGTGGGTTTGCCTCCGGTGGGCTTGCCTCCGGCGGTCCGGCTTTGCCGGACAAAAAGTCGTGGCGAAATTAAATTCGCGCACGGTTTATGCTTTGTGTACCAACTCATGGCTCGGACGAAATTTCGCCATCTAAGCTGAGATCCCTCCTTACGTCGGGATATATAATTTAAAATGGGTGATGTAATAAATTATCTTGAAATAGCCCCGGTAGGGGCGTTATGTTTATAGCCCGGTGCGAAGCGCCGGGTTAGAGAGATCATAACCATAATAGAAGCCCCGTAGGGGTGATATGTTTACGGCAGTTAAATTATTTACGGCAAATAACTAACTTACTTTTACCGGATTTCGTGTGGGATAAGGTTACATTTGAAAAGATTTCCTGAAAAGGAGATAGCCCCCGTTTTAAAAACTCCCGTGAATCGGTCGGACCCATTAGCAGCATTCTGATATAGAATAATATTTTTATTACAAATTTCCGGGGAATCTCATGCTCCATAATTAATACTGATCCCCCTGGTTTTATCACCCGCTTCATTTCTAACAGCGTATTCTTCCTGGAAGGTCCTTTTAATTCATATAATGCATGTGAACAACAAACAACATCAAAGGTATCATCTGCAAATGATAAAGCAGCGGCATCTCCCTCAATTAATATTACCCGATGCGTTGAATCTTTTTCACCGGCCTTAAGTAACATGCCATGAGAAAAATCGTATCCGATAGCTAATATATCGGGGAATCGTGCCGTAAAAGAAAGAACCACTGAACCGGTCCCACAGCAAACATCCAAAACTTTGGGTTGGGTTTTGTCTTCCAATCGCGCGGAATCAACTAGAAACTTACGGGTTTCTTCTCCATAATTATGGGAATGTATTTTTATAAACAGATCATAAAAATGGGAAAAAATATTATAATATCTTTGCCGGCCGGTTCTTAATTTTGACATAATGATAGGTCTCTTTATTGTATATGTTTATAATTTCCATTGATAAGTCCAAAACAGAAACATTTCCTTATTTGAGTAATAACATCTTCCTTACTCCCCGAAATTCACCTGCCTCTATTTTATAATAATACACCCCACTGGCAAATCCACTGGCATCCCACTCAACTTGGTGATGATCGGCTTCCTGTCTTTCCGAGACCAGTGTTGTTACCTTTTGCCCAAGCAGGTTATAAACACTTAGATCAACGTAATTCGTAATTTGTAATTCGTAATTAATTATTGTTTTTTGATTAAACGGATTCGGATAATTCTGAAGAAGCTGATAAGCCAAAGGGGGAGGGAGAGGGGTTATGATCTCATAATCATACTGCTCCTGTAAATGCTGTCTCATAAAAGCCGGGCGTAATTGATTATATTCCTTTATTTGTTCTAAAGAAGTAGCCCATCCCTCATTCACGCCACCAATAAATGGCCAGCGCTGTTTATATTCCTGCATATAGGGCCGGATTTCCGCTGCCATTTCTTCCAGTATATAATTCATGGAGTCAGGATGAAACTCATGAATGAAACAAGATTCAAACCAATCAATAAATGAAGCCTTAAATTCTTCATTATTATAAATCTTTGCTAATATCGGATGAGGGCCATATATGCCAAACCCCGGAATATAAACACCTTCGATCGCTGCTTCCAACATATTTAGTTGAGGTCCTAATGAGGCATATTCCGGTCCTAATGTGGTGGCCACGCCAAAACCGGTTTCCATATCATATTGTATCCATCGCCATTTCCCGTCTGCCGTTCGTGGCCGCCAGCTGGCATCATTATTATTCGGCCAATCCCATTTACCCACATAAATACAATGTCCTAACCAGGTAATAAAGTTGTCCATATCGATCTGCGTTTTAAGATAGTCATAATTTTCGGCTACATTCATGTCATGCGTGTTTAGATAATTAATCAATGCGTTCCAATGGTCCGCATCGCCTTCATCAGCCCCGGGATTTTGCCCTGTGCTGGATGTATGCATTAAAATATCATAGCCGGGATCGTCTCTATCGATTTGATAATGATATTGGTAGTACCAGGAATTTTTATTCGCTTCCCGCAGGGCATGCAAGCCCCAATACTCTCCATTAATAAAAACCACGGCCGGCTGGTAAGCCATGATGTCCAAATCTCTTTTTGCCATTAATCTCTGTGCATAGGCATCATTAAATAAGGCACCGCTTATCAGGCTTCCCCATGCTCTTATGATGAACCGTTTGAATTCTGTTAGATTTTTGGCTTTAGAAGGATCCTTCCGGAAAATGGGGTATTCTATTCTGTTTTTACCATACTCGCTGCGGGCAATGATATGTAATCCCTTTTGCGGACTGGCCGGTGACGTACCACCTTGGATACTCATACCCACATCTTGTGAAAATCCTACGGTACCTCCCGGTTCAAAAAATTCAATATGTGCTGGTTTTTCCCAATCCTGAAAATAGTTACCACTACCACTATCACCGGGCCGATGATAGATGCCGGGCACATAAATGCCGCTAATACTATTGAATAAATGCTGATAATCGGAAATAATAGAAATGACCGGTAATGTAGGATATTTTTGATTAATATTTTCATCAATAAAAAAGGTCCTGGATATTATGTCACTGGGATTATAGCCGTCTTTAAAAGATCTTGCCCTGATAATGTTCGCTTTAAAAACCTCTCCACTGGGGGGTATCCAATCCGGCAGCCACAGATATGGATCTCTGTTTGTCCGGATCTCGGAAAATACATTGGCTTCACCGGCACGGGATTGTAATACGAGTGGCGTGGAATAAACGGAAGAATAAATGGTCGGTTCATTTCCATTCAAGGTGTAGCGTATGATTGCCAATGGATCGGTGGTTGAAATTTCTAAGGTTTGATCTTCCGTGTAATAGCCTGCCGCTAAAGAAAATTGCGGAGGATCTGTTTTTAAATATATGGAGGTATTATTCGTTTCTCCGGGCGTCGGTGCATTAAAAAAATACCAATTCGGCCCCCCATCCGGTTGACGGCCAAAGGAGATGTCGGTGTTTTGATCTTCATAAACAATTTTATCAATGAGGACTTGATTAGAATCGAATAATCCGATGTCCTCACCACTTTTTGATAACAAAAAATTGGTGTGATAATCCTCCAATACAACATTATTCCCATCGGTCCAAATGATTAAAAATTCTCCCGGTGCCAGTAAAGCGCCAGCGGGAAATTGCCATTTTGTGGGATTGTCCAAATCGTCTGTCAAATACCAGTGGCTTAAATCAGCGGTTTCATTTTGAGGATTGAAAAGCTCCAACCAATCAGCATAGGCATTAAAATCCGGATCACTGTTTATTGAAGAATTAGAGGCTAGAAACTCATTGATCACTACTTGCGGTGATTGCGAAAAAAGTGCATTTGTATAGGTTGCAAAAACGATAAAATATAGGGTGAGCTTTATAAGTATTTTTGAATTAGGGAACATAATATTTTTGCTTTGTTCTTTTGTCTTGATACAAAAGAACCAAAAAATCAAGGCTGTAAAATAAT
>CAZBBC010000194.1:1751-7521 GCA_964489835.1 uncultured Calditrichota bacterium | reverse complement strand
ATGAGTGTCCGGTTTAAAATTTTAGTTATTACTGATGTTACTAATAGTTTTTATTGTTAAACACAATATTTACACATTTATGTCCCGTAGGGACATCATATTTATAGCAAAAATAAACCCTATGAAAGGCCAAGTCCCGTCAGGGACGTAATATCTGCTCTACATCTTTTAAAATATATCTCTCATTATAAAGTATATCAAAACGATTAAACAACTCAGGTTCTACTTATTGTGGTTTATAGCCAACTAAAACATTAAGTGTAGGTATTGGCCATGTTTTTAATATTTCGTCCCTACCGGGACTCTAGAATATTGTATAATATGATTGCTATAAATATTTTATCCCTAACGGGACAATTATATTGTGTAATTTTATCATTCCTTCGACTCTGCTCCTGATGACGAGAGGGACGTTCATTTGCCTGAATCTGAATACTTTAAATTAAGTCATAAGATTGGGATATCATTAAACTCACTGGATGTTCCGGTATTTAGTAATACTTTTCAAATTTATACCGGACACTCATGATTTGTAATTAGTAATTGGTAACTGGTAATTAGTGAGCGAAACAATAATTACTAATTACAGATTATGATACTTATCGCAAAAGTACCATCTTCTTCACTTCCCTGAAATCACCCGCCACCAACTGGTAGTAGTAGATTCCACTTGCCAGATTCTTTCCGTCAAATGTGTAGGTATAATTTCCTTGATTCAGTTTCTTTGAAATAAGAGTCGATACTTTTTTTCCGAGTAGGTTGTATACTTTCAGAGTTGTGAATTCAGATTTGGATAGCGTGAATTCGATGGTGGTTGATGGGTTGCAGGGGTTCGGGTAGTTTTGTTTTAAGAGGAAGGTTTCAGGGAAAGGCATAACTTTGTTGGCGTCAATTTTCGTTAGATCTGATGCAATTTTTACAAGCCACACATCTTGTAAACTTGATGTAGAGAAATCCTCTACTAAAAATATATAACCTCCATCACCGGTTTGTTGAATATGCCCCCCAGTTCCCCATCCAAGAGATTTTGTCCAGAGGGTATCACCTGCTGAATCAGTTTTTATAATCCATGCGCCGGTACTTGTTTGACCTCCAACGATATATCCGCCATCTGAAGTCTGTTGAACCGACTCCGCATAGTCATTCCCGGGTCCACCATACGTTTTCATCCACATACTATCACCCGAAGCATCTGTCTTTATCAGCCACACGTTAGAGTAATTGTCGGTATAGCCAAACGATTTCGTCCTTCCAGCTAAAATAAAACCACCGTCACTGGTTTGTTGGACATAATAAATCTGATCATCATTAGTTCCGCCATAGACTTTTGACCAAGTCGAGTCCCCGGTAGTATCTGCTTTGATCAACCAGCCGTCGTAATCACCTGAACCAAACGATTTAGTAAGTGCGGAAATTATATATCCGCCATCGTCCGTTTGCTCAATACAGGTGCTCAGGTCACCCTGACTTCCTCCATATGTTTTTGTCCAGATGGTTTCACCTAAAGTATCTGTCTTAACCACCCAGATATCTTCCTGTCCTGCGCCGGAAGCTTTGGTATATCCGGCAAAAATGTAACCTTTTCCCTCTATTTCCTGCCCCGATTCTACAAAATAGTGTCTGCTGCCACCAATAAGTTTGGTCCAGGATGTATCACCTGATTCATCGGTCTTGATCAGCCAGACCTGCCAGTAAACTGGACTGAAAGAGTAAGTTTCAGTGAATAATATATAACCTCCATCGCTTGTTTGCCGGACACAACTGGAATTTTCATCCTGGCTTCCTCCATAAATTCTGGTCCATATCGTGTCGCCCATTGAATTGGTCTTTATCAGCCAATTGTCATTTAATCCCGCACCGAAAGATTTGGTCCATCCTGTGATAATATATCCATCATCACTCGTTTGCTCCACGAACTGGCCATGATCACTATCAGTTCCCCCATATTTTTGTGTCCACAATGTGTCAGGTGCCTGTGCGAATAAGAACTGAAAAGTAATCAAGATGTAAATTGGAATAATCAAAGGCAGGTGTTTCATGGTAAATTTCCTCGTTATGTTATTCACTTATCAATAGGGAAAAATGGGGTACGATTTGTTTTAATAATATTGCATTTTCAGGAAAAAACAAATTTCCATAGGAGGAGGGGGTTCCATACAATGCAAAACCAGTCATCGTAGTGATAGTCGGTTTCAATTGTTCTGAGATGATATATTGTAAAAAAAAGCGAGATATTTATCAAGGATTAATTGGACAATTTAAAATTTGGTAGTTTTGCTTTATATTAAATTGAATAAACACTCATCAATATCTTTAAAGGACTTATTTTTTCATTGCCTTGAGAATTTGGATCAATTGTTCAAAATGTTCCGTTAACTGACGCTCGATTTACGCTTTTTTACTGGCCAATTCCTTATATTCTGAAATTGCCTGGCGAAGTTTGATAAAAGCGCGAATAATAAAAACACTCACTTCAACAGCCTGTGATGTGTTTAACACACTTGCCGTCATCAGCACACCGTGCTCGGAAAATGCAAATGGTAGTGATTTGAAATACTTTAACTGATTAAGGTGGTCGCATTTTGCGACCACCTCATTCAATATATCTATTTATATAGGGATTGATTAAAACATATGATTCTCTTTCAGTATTTAAGGATAAATTTTCACGACTCATGGTATTTATACTTTGATGAATATCGATTAAGGAAATATGGTTTACTTGTATCGAACGATTTAATAAATTGGGCAGATAAATCAGACAGCCTTGAATATTCAATTAGTCTTCCTCATGGCACAGTATTCAAAGTAAAGTTCATTGAATCAGTACTACCTGATGCTATTCCAATGGCTGATTTAATCGTTAGGTGGCTTAATAATGTACGGGATTAACGTTATGGAATATTCCAAACGTTGAAGATGAATATGAAGATTACGGCCCGGTGGTGTTTTTTATAAATTCTTTTGAATCTGACCGTAAAAATGTGTTGATTCTTGTAAAGAAAAGAAGAAAGTAATTAGCATAGATAATGAGGAAACATAAATTGTTTTGTTGAATAAAGTCACAATTCTTATTTCAAAGGGGGTTAGAATGAATAAACTAGAGATTGCGCTATGACATCCAAACGTAAGAACGGAAATAGCGTAAAAGAAGCCTATGATGCCATTCAAGGTTTGATATTATCATCAAAAATCAAGCCCGAGCAGATAATTACCGAAATGGGACTCTCCGAGCGATTGAAAATTGGCAGGACGCCTGTGCGGGAAGCGATAAAAATCTTGGAGCAGGAAGGCTTGATTGTCAGAGAGAACCGCCGCAAACGCGTATATCTACTGACAGTTAAAGAAGCACAAGAAATTTTTGATATTAAAATTGTTCTCGAAAGTGCTATTTGTGCCTGGGCGGCAGAGCGAGGAATAGAGAAAGATTTTAGACATCTGGAAAAAATATTTAACGATATGCTAAATCTCATCTCTACCCGAACGGATGATGAAGACTCTGAAAAACTCTGGTTTGAAAAATGGGTTAAAAAAGATGAGGAGCTTCACCAATTAATTTTCAAGATGGCAGGTAATAAGAGGGCGGAAAATTTTATACTCAATCTCAACAAACAATGGCATCGCTTAAGAGTAGGCCTTATGGCTATGGAAGGACGTATTGAGAAATCTGTTGAAGAACACAAGCAGTTTGTGGAAGCCATCTTGAACAGGGACCCGATAGGCGCAAAAGAAGCGATGAGAGAGCATTTATCTAACCTGCGTAAAGTCCTGGTGCAAATCCTGGAAATGTTTCACTATCCCTCGATGTAACAGCAGTGACTTAACGAAGTTTCATGAATCTCTTGGCGATAATCCTCGATACAGAGTGTAATACTATTTTCATTTTCTAAGGGTTGATTATACGAGATTCCGGATACCCGTTGGGGATCTCTTCATAAAAACTATATGCTGTTGCTTTGGATCTTTTATTTTTCTGCAAGAATTCCCTCAATTCAACAACTCGACGACAATATTTTTTACGGATCGTTTTTATAATTTCTTCTTTAAAACTGACAGGCGGAAATGTTCTAGGAACAGGGTTTTTTGTTTCGCTTTGATCCCTTGATCAATGGCTCTTGCCGTGGACTAGAATATGAAAAAGGCCGGACTCGAAGCGGCAATCCGGTTATTTAGGAGTGGCATGGATACGAAGGAAAGATGATCCGAATAAAATATGAAATATTTTAGTATCCGAAATATTGAAAAATCTTTAAAAAATTGTTGACAATTATGCTTTCGTTTATATATATTAATGCCATTCATTGTATACAATATAATCTGATAGTGAATACATTAAAATATTCCCATGCTGAGCGTTCTGGTATTTCAATAAAAACAGTAGAAGACCATTTGTGGAAAGTCATGATAAATATACATTCTTGCATTTCAGAATATGTTGATCGGCTGAATGAAGGAGATTTAAAATGAAAAAGGGCTATTTTTTTCGAGTTGCCGAATTGACACCCACCAAAATGTGGATTAATAATGTAACTCAAAAAGAAGCTGAAATGGCGATTAAAGCGGGTGCAATGGGCTGCACGCAGAATCCATCTTATACCTGGAAAATGCTCATTCATCCGGAAGAAAAAGACTATGCAATGAAGGTTTTAGATGAAACAATTAAAGAAACCGATAATGATAATGATGTAGTCTGCATTCTTCAAAGAAAGTTGGTGACCGGCATTGCGGAAATTTTTATGCAAGTTTATGAAAGAACAAATGGGGAACATGGTTACGTTAGTATTCAGGGAGATCCCATTCACGAAGAAGACCCACATGTGATAATTGATGAAGCTCGAAAAAACAGAGCCATAAGCCCAAATATGATGATAAAGATTCCCGCCACAGACGCGGGCTTAATCGCGATGAACCTTCTCATTAACGAAAACACGCCATTAAATGCCACCGAGGTTATGAGTGTGAGCCAAATGGTTGATGTTTGTGAAATGTATGATAAAATTACTGCCAAAACAAAAAAAACGCCGATTATGTATTTTTCCCTTATTACCGGAATTTATGATGAATGGTTGCAAAAGTATATCAAAGAACGGAATATTGCTATTAGTTCCGATATACTTTACCAGGCTGGTATGATCATCGCAAAAAAGGTTTATAAATTAGTACACGATCGTGGTTATCGACTTGGATTTATTGGCGGTGGTGCGCGGGGTTTGCAGCATTTTACTGAAATGGTTGGCGGCGACGTCTGTATAACTATGAATTGGAGTGGCCATGTGGATAAACTGCTGGAACTGGATCAACCTGTCGTATCCCGGCTCTTTAATCCGGTGCAGGACAGCGTTCTGGACGAACTGCTTGAAAAAGTCCCGGGTTTTAAACAGGCCTATATGGAAAACGGGCTAGAAGTGAATGAATATGAAGGTTACGGCCCGGTAGTGCTTTTTAGAGATTCATTTATATCCGCCTGGAAAAATGTGTTGGATCTTGTAAAGAAAAGAAGACGGCAATTAGCATAGATGATGAGGAAATGTAAATTGTTATGTTGAAAAAAGTCACAATTCTTAGTGTAAGGGGAGTTAGAATGATTAAACGAGAGATTGTGCTGTGATATCCAAACGCAATGGTGTGAAAGAAGCCCATGACACAATCCAAAGCCTGATATTATCATCGAAAATCAAGCCCGAGCAGATAATTACCGAGATGGGACTCTCTGAACGATTGAAAATTGGCAGGACGCCTGTGCGGGAAGCGATAAAAATCTTGGAGCAGG
>CAZBBC010000194.1:0-1651 GCA_964489835.1 uncultured Calditrichota bacterium | reverse complement strand
AAATCTGTTGAAGAACACAAGCAGTTTGTGGAAGCCATCTTGAACAGGGACCCGAAAGCCGCAGAAGAAGCGATGATAAAACATTTAAGTAATTTACGAAAAGTTCTCACACAAATTCTGAAAATATTTAATTATCCGCTGGTGTGATCAGAAATTTCATGTAAAGAGAAAATCAATGAACACAATGGCATCGCTCCCAAAAAACTGGTACGAGCGAAACTGGCGCTGGTTTGTTCTTGCTACATTGTTTTTTGCTACTTTTCTTAATTATTTTGACCGGCAAACTTTGGGCGCAGCAATGAGTCCCATAAGCAACGAGTTTGGACTCGATAATATTCAAGTTGGTGATTTACTATCAGCATTTCTTCTAACCTATGCTATTTCTCATCTTTTTGTCGGCATAATTATCGACCGAATAAAAAATATCCGTATTTTTTTCCCGATAATGGTCATCGGTTGGTCTTTAACAACAATTTTTTCCGGACTGGCAAAAACCTATACGACTCTTTTATGGATGCGATACCTGCTTGGTATATGGGAATCTGTTAATTTTCCCATATGCTTGATGATTATCGCCAGAATTTTTCCAGCAAAGGAAAGAAGTCTCGCCTCCGGTATTTTTAGCAGCGGTGCATTTCTTGCTACTTTACTTGCTCCTAAAATTGTGATTTATTTTGCAAGTTATTACACATGGAGATACAGCTTTATATTAGCAGGTGCGATTGGATTCGTTTGGTTATTGCCGTGGCTGCTGATATTTCGAAAACCTGAAAAACGTGCCGAAAGATGGGTCTCAGTTTCTGAAACAAGTAAAAAATCCGGTGATACACTTAGTCTAAAAAACATTACAGAGATCTTACGTTCACCCGCTTTCTGGGGAGTTGCACTCATCGGTATTGGAATTATTCCCTCGCTTTACTTTTGTACTCAATGGTTACCCTTTTTCTTGGAAAAATCACTCGATGTTACCTATGACCAGCGCCTTGGGAATTATTTGATGATTATTTACCTGATGCAAGACGCCGGCTTATGGATAGGTGGTGCGATTGTGTTGTGGCTGGCAAAGCGCGGAATGAAGGTTTTAAATTCAAGAAAAGTTGTCATTACCGGTGGATACATTTTCATGATTACTGTATCATTACTTCCCCTGATAAGTTCGGTTGGATTGAAAGTATTTATTTTCTGTTTATTTACATTTGGCATCGGTGTGTTTTTGGGTAATCAGCACGCTTTTAAACAAGATGTCATGCCAAAACAAGTTGGAACAATCGCTGCTTGGGTTGGATTTACTGAAATGATCTTTACTACTTATGTTATTAAACGGGTAGGAATTATAACAAACGAAACATTGGATTTCACGCCGGTATTCCTATTCCTGGCCGGGCTGGCAACCTTCGCTCTGATCATCGTTTTTACATTGCTCAGACCTAAATGGCTTGATATTAAATAATCGTAACCTATAAATAATGTTTAAAAGAAATATAGTGAGATTCGATTTAGGAAGGGACATCGTTAAATGTCAAAATTAGTAGATCAGGGGAGGGGGAGGGCAAGTACAGAATTCGGGTTTGGTTATAATTGTAGATTGTCTGACACAAACTCTGCACTTGCCTTGTCTCAATTGCGGCGACACCCAGAAACACTAGCGCAC
>CAZBBC010000193.1:0-7542 GCA_964489835.1 uncultured Calditrichota bacterium | reverse complement strand
AGAATTCTGGAAAAGGTTTGAGAAGTAGGAACTGGCCCCGATAAAGACGTTGCCCTCCGGGCAACGTCTTTATCGGGGCCAGTTCCCAATTATTTTTTACATATAACTCTTCAACATCTTCATGTAATTGGCACGTTCATAAGCAGCAGGTTCGGCAACTGATTTATGGCTCATACTACCCTTCATCTGTTTCAGCGATACATATTCATGCTCCTCCATCCATTGGGCCATTCCATCCAGAATATATTTTATCCTCTCAAGTCCGTTCTGGAAGAGCGTTGCACATAATTGGGTTACATCAGCCCCTACCATAATCATCTTCAATACATCTTCCGCGGTATGAATGCCGGTTGTTGCTGCAAGATCAGCTTTTATCTTACCATAGAGAATTGCGATCCAGCGCAAGGGAACGCGACTTGATTCAGAGGTACTCAGAACCAGATTGGGAACGACCTCAAGATTTTCAAGATCAATATCCGGTTGATAGAAACGGTTAAATAGAACCAGGGCATCCACCCCAACCTCATCAAATTTCTTTGCCATATATGACATGGATGTAAAATAAGGAGATAATTTCAGCGCCACCGGGATCGTAACTACATTTTTGACCGCTTTCAGAACTTCAAGATAATTATCCTCAATTTCCTTTGGACCCTTGTTTATATCCGTTGCCAAATAATAAGAGTTCAGTTCCAGGGCATCCGCTCCTGCTTGTTGCATTTTACGAGCATATTCTGTCCATCCGCCGGTTGAAACGCCATTCAGGCTGGCAATGATAGGAATATTAACCGCTTGCTTACACTTTTGAATATGGGTCAGGTATTCCTCAGGACCAAAGGTGTACATATCGCTATCGGGAAAATAGCTGATGGCCTCTGCAAAGCTTTCCGTACCCTGTGCCAAAAAATGATCCATTTCAAATTTTTCATGAATAATCTGTTCCTCGAACAATGATTCCAAAACGACCGCTGCGGCACCATTATCTTCCATTCGTTTAACGGTTGATACATCGCGTCCCAAGGGTGAAGCAGAAGGAACCAACGGGTTTTTTAATTTTAATCCCATGTATGTGGTGGTTAAATCCATCATGACACCTTTCTTTCTGAATTATAGATTAACTGATCTGAAATCGGAGCAACTATTCATACCAGTTGTAAAATTTCAATGGAACTAGCCGGGGGTTACTTCATTTTTCACCAAACTCGAATAGTATTCCCACTTTTCATTTACATCATCCTGTGCAAGCACAATGAGTTTTTTTGCTATTTCCGGATGTGTTTTAGTCAGCATTTTATATCTGGTCTCATTATAAGCATAGTTTCGGAAGGGAATTTTTGGTGATTTCGAATCCAGTGTGAATGCACTCTTTCCTTCATCCGCTAAATCGGGATTGAATCTGTAAAGTGGCCAGTAGCCGCATTCAACAGCAAGTTTTTGCTGTTCCAATCCATATTTCATATTAATGCCATGGGCGATACAATGGCTATAGGCAATGATCAAAGAAGGTCCGTCATACGCTTCTGCTTCCATGAAGGCGCGTACGGTCTGAACATCGCTGGCACCCATTGCTACCTGAGCAACGTATACATTGCCATAGCTCATCGCCAGACGACCGAGATCTTTTCGCTTCAATGGTTTTCCGCTGGCGGCAAATTTAGCCACAGCCCCTCTCGGAGTGGCTTTCGACATCTGCCCGCCGGTGTTGGAATAAACTTCTGTATCAAGGACAAGTATGTTAACATTCTTACCGGAGGCAAGCACATGATCAAGACCACCATAACCGATATCGTATGCCCAACCGTCACCTCCCATGATCCAGACGCTTTTTTTCACCAGTAGATCGGCAATGCTTAATAGTTGTTTTGCTTCAGGCTTATTTATTTTTTCAAGTTTATCTTTTAGTTGCTCAACGCGTTCTCTCTGCTCATATATTCCAGCTTCGTCGGTTTGGTCGGCATTGATCAGAGCCTCTGCCAGATCCTTTCCGATATCAGCGGATAATTTTGTCAACAGTTCTCTGCCGTATTCACTAAGCTTATCAATGGTTAATCGAAAACCCATTCCGAATTCTGCATTATCCTCAAAAAGAGAGTTTGACCAGGTCGGGCCACGACCCTGATGGTTCATTGCCCATGGTGTAGTGGGCAGATTTCCACCGTAAATCGAAGAACAACCGGTGGCGTTGGCAATCACCGTACGGTCGCCAAATAGCTGGCTGACCAGTTTTACATAAGGTGTTTCTCCGCAACCGGCACAGGCACCGGAAAATTCAAACAGCGGTCGTAACATCTGCGAGCCTTTTACTGTATGTACGGCAACCGTCCGCCGGTCCAGATCCGGCAAGTTCAGGAAAAAATTCCAGTTTTCTTTCTCCGTTTTCCGCAAAGGCGGTTGGGAAGCCATATTTATTGCTTTAAGACGTGTTTCCTGTTTATTCTTGACCGGACAGACTTCCACACAGAGTGCACAACCGGTGCAATCCTCGGGTGCGACCTGCAACGTGTAGACCATGTTTTCATCATATTCTTTGCCGCGTGCTTTTGCCTGTTTAAAGGTTCCGGGAGCATCAGAGAGATATTTTTTATCGTAAACCTTGGGACGAATAACGGCATGCGGGCAGACCAGGACGCATTTGTTACATTGAATACAAATATTTTCATCCCACACCGGAATTTCCAATGATATATTGCGCTTTTCCCATTGGGTCGTGGCTGTTGGGAAAGTTCCATCGTTAGGAAATGCACTCACTGGAATTTGATCGCCTTTACCGGCAATGATCATTCCGGTTACCTTTTTAACAAAATCTGGCGCTTCGTCAGGAACCTGCGGTGGTAAGGCAATTTTACTTGTGGCGCTGGCTGGTATTTTAAATTCGTGTAAATTTGCCAGGGTTTTATCGACGGCTTCAAAGTTTTTCCGTACGATCTCATCACCTTTTGCACCATAGGTTTTTTTAATGGCATCTTTGATTTTAGCGATCGCTTCCTCCCGCGGTAAAATTCCGGAAATAGCGAAAAAGCAGGTTTGCATGATTGTATTGATCCGCTCACCCATACCGGCATCTTTAGCCACGGTATAACCATCAATGATATACATCTTTAACTTTTTATCGATAATCTCTTGCTGTACTTTTTTCGGAATTTTATTCCAGGTCTCTTCCAGGGGATAGGGACTGTTCAAAAGGAAGGTAGCCCCATCGACTGCGGCAGCAAGAATATCATATTTTTCCAGAAAAACAAATTGATGACAACCGATAAAATTCGCCTGGCTGATCAGATATGTTGAATGAATCTCGCGTGATCCGAAGCGCAGATGAGAGATTGTCATAGAACCCGATTTTTTTGAATCGTAGACAAAATATCCCTGGGCAAAGTTATCGGTTTCTGTTCCGATAATCTTGATCGAGTTCTTATTAGCACCCACGGTACCGTCCGCCCCTAATCCGTAGAACATGGCCCGCACCGTATCGCTTTTTTCCGTACTAAAAGAAGGATCATACTCTAAACTGGTATGCGTAAGATCGTCATTGATACCAATCGTAAAATGCTTCTTGGGCTTGTCTTTTGATAATTCATCAAATACAGCCTTGGTCATCGCCGGTGTGAATTCTTTAGAAGAAAGTCCATAACGTCCCCCGATTACTTTAGGAAAAACTTTCAATGGCAGATCGCCACTCGCTTGCGATTCTGCTAATGCATTGATAATATCCATGTACAAAGGTTCTGCGGCACTTCCCGGTTCCTTTGTCCTATCCAAGACAGCAATTGACTTAGTCGTTAACGGCAGAGCCTCAATAAAATGCTGGATAGAAAAGGGGCGATACAGCCGTACCTTAAGCACACCTACTTTTTCTTCCTGCGCTACCAGATAATCAACAGTTTCATGAACCGTCTCTGCGCCTGAGCCCATTAAAACAATGATTCGTTCCGCATCCGGTGCACCCACATATTCGAAAAGCTGATACTGGCGACCGGTAATCTTAGCAAATTTATCCATCATTTCCTGGACAATCGCAGGACAATCTGTATAAAACTGATTGACCGTTTCTCTGGCCTGAAAAAAAACATCCGGATTTTGTGCGGTACCGCGTAGTACCGGTCGATCGGGAGAAAGAGCACGCTTCCGGTGTTCGTAGACTAACCCATCGTCGATCATGGCTCGCATGTCTGCATCGCTTAGTTCTTCGATCTTTTGAACTTCATGAGAACTGCGAAATCCATCAAAAAAATGTACAAAAGGTATCCGGGATTTTAGACTTGCTGCCTGTACAATTAAGGCATTATCCATGATCTCCTGAATCGAATTCGAGGCATAGAGCCCGAAACCTGTGGTGCGAACGGCCATGACATCACTGTGATCACCAAAAATGGACAGGGCCTGAGCAGCAACAGAACGGGCAGATACATGAAATACGGTTGGAGTTAACTCACCGGCAATTTTAAACATATTCGGTATCATTAGTAATAACCCCTGAGATGCCGTAAAAGTTGTGGCCAGTGCCCCTGTCTGCAGGGACCCATGGATAGCACCGGAAGCGCCCCCTTCACTCTGCATTTCAGTAACAGAAGGGATTGTACCCCAGATATTTGTTCTGCCTTCTGCCGAAAATTCATCCGCCCATTCCCCCATATTGGAAGATGGGGTAATCGGATATATAGCAATTACTTCATTAATTTTATGGGCCACATAGGCGGCGGCTTCATTGCCATCTATGGTGATCTTCCGTCTTTTCATGTATTCCTCCTCTTTTCATCGGGATGTAGTGTAAAAAATAACCACCTGGAGTCTATTTCTGTGCCTTCTGCCTGTCCGCTTAAGACCGGCGGAGCCAGGCCTGACACGGGGGTGATTTCGTTTTAATATTTCCTTACTAGCCACTAATACACGACAATAAATATGCCAAAATTTAAACGATTTGATAGATTGTTAATTTACAATAAGTTAGAGAAATTTTATCATAACTGGGTACGATAAATTTTCCTAAAATTTAGAAGATTTCTATAAAAAAACCTAAAATTAAGAGAAAAGGCATAATATTGAAGATGACTTTAATGGAGATAAGGTTTTGCTCTAAGCGGAAAGATATATTCCAGGTGTATCACACGCCATCCATAAGCGGTAAATTTAATACTGGCGTCAATAATCGTTTCCTTCAAATGAACAGGCTCCGGTAAATTTATTTTAACATTCAGATATACCTGGCGAAAATGAATATCTCTTAGACGTAAAAATCCGTTTCCCGATACTTTTTCAACCTGAAAAAAACCGTCGATTATCTGAGCATCAGCGACATTGGCTTCCAGAATTCCACTCACCAGCGAATTGTTTTCAAAATATAATTGGGAAGATTTTAAAGTATTTTCAATGGCGGGCAGATTGGATGAGAGCAAACTATCCAAAGTACTTTTTAAGTCGATACTCTTCGACAACTCCAACCAGATAAAAAACTGTTCAAAGGTTTTTTTTATTTGGTCCCCGGATATGATCTTATCAAGAGATATTTCTCGGAGCAACCAGAAAAGAAAAAATTCTTCCAAATCTTCCTTGGTAAAATCATCAATCTGTAATATACCTGAATATTCATTCGCATAGGCTCGGAAATATTCTATCAATTGTCTTTGGATACTGCTAATATTCGTCGCTTGCCCCAAATATTCCTGCACGATATGATCAACGCTTAAATTGCCATATTTCCATTCTTCTCTCTCTTCACCCTGTTCGAAAGATGGTTCCGATGTGTCTTCCCAATGGTACTCTGATTCCTCTAAAATGTTTTCAAAAAGACCTGTCGCTGGTTCTTTTGGATTTTTTAACAGCGATTGTCCACGGCTTTCAACAAATTTTTCCAGAATTACCGTGATAAAATCAGCAAATTGCATCAGACCAATATCGGCGTCATCGAGATCTAATCCAATCTCATAATTGTAGAAATCATACAGCGTGTCCAAAACAACATAGTTGAGAATATCCGTCAATAAAAACTGTTTTTTGGATAAATCATCGCTATTTATTATCTGAATGATACTCAGGTGGGGATTCTTCAACTCAATTTCATCCGGACTGATAGTCTCACTTAAATTTGTCGGACAGGAGAGTGAACAGTCACCAAAACAATTGTTTTCCAGAAATGATTCAAAACTATCCCCGATATTAAAAGCAAGCGTACCTATTTCTTCCGGATCTATGAGTAAATAAGGGGTGTTATTGTCTTTGTTGAAATATTCGTTTTCAATTTGGTAACCCAAATAATTTATTAGAAGGAAAGTGAAATAATCGAGATTCGTAAGCTCATAAATTTCTTTTTCCCACGAAGAGACAAATTCATTGACAGAAATATATGTTTTTTCAAAACGAGTAGACAACTTATCCCCGATCCTTTTGAGATTAATTTAATACCATACCTGAAATCTGTCAAGAAAAATCAGACAACAGACTCAACCAGATTTTCTTTCTGTAATTAACCTGGATAATTCATTTCTCGCCCGTCTTCGCCACGTCTGCGCCGGGCAGGCATCGACGCAGCGATATTAATAGAACACGGATGACGCAGATTATCCGCCACAGCGGATCCGCCTATCCCGTGAAATGGGATATATACAACATTGCGGAAACTGATTTGCACGGATTAAAACTAAAATAATTATAATTTTTAAATAAAATCCGTGGAATCCGTGGACTATTTTTTTTGTTTGCAGCCAACGGCTGCGGTATGAATACATCAGGTTAGATTATCAACTAAAAATACCCAAAATATTTTTCATTGATTTATCAGTTTTCATATTTTAATTCATTTCCATAAAAGTATTTGCCATTCTATACTTTGTACTTAAATTTGTTATAGAGTGATCTTGAGTGACTTAAGTGATCTTGAGTGATCTTGAGTGACTTAAGTGATCTTGAGTGATCTTGAGTGATCTTGAGTGATCTTGAGTGATCGGAGTGAACTAAAAAATTTAATATTAATAATGCTGGATTGTATTTGGGTATCCTAAATGGATAATATTCAATTCGGAAAAGAATTGGAGAAAAGAACATTAGCATTTGCTATTTCTATCATTCATTTGTCAATGAAATTACCAAACTCAGCAGAAGGAAGAGTTGTTAAGAATCAACTTACAAAATCCGGGA
Organism: uncultured Calditrichota bacterium; assembly: GCA_964489835.1. Lineage (GTDB taxonomy): Bacteria > Calditrichota > Calditrichia > JAJRVZ01 > JAJRVZ01 > CAZBBC01. Next base: position 414 of record CAZBBC010000193.1, on the reverse strand, counting down.
CTTCGATTGGTGCAAATTATCGGGAAGCCAACAGAGCACGCAGTAGAGCAGATTTTATAAATAAAATGAGAATATGTGAAAGTGAGACAAGTGAAACCCAATATTGGCTGTCAATCATTCAAGAAATGAAATGGCTTGATCTTAAATCGATAGAAAAAGTATGCAATGAATGTAAAGAACTGTTAGCATTATTTACATCCATCAGCCATAAAACAAAATAAAAACTGTTCAAATACTTTCGATCACTTTAGATCACTTTAGTCACTATAGTCACTTTCGATCACTTTAGTCACTTTAGTCACTTTAGTCACTTTAGTCACTTTCGATCACTTTAGTCACTTTAGTCACTTTAGTCACTTTAGTCACTTTCGATCACTTTAGTCACTTTAGTCACTTTAGTCACTTTAGTCACTT
>CAZBBC010000192.1:0-7605 GCA_964489835.1 uncultured Calditrichota bacterium | reverse complement strand
AGACAGATCATGCAATTCTGATAAATTGTGCCAATAAATCAAATCTGCAACAGCCCCTTTTCTAAGGGAGGATAGATTTTGCCACTACGAATAATATATAAAGGAGAAGTTAATGAAATTGAAACTGTTTATAATGGTTCTTCTGGGTTTGTCTTTCATGTGTAGTACATTACCTCATATTAATTTTATCGAACCATATCTTCTCAATGTCACCCAGACCTCAATCCAAATACACTGGGAGATTGAAGCCGGTCAATCGGTGGTTAAATACGGTAAAAGCAAAACACTGGAAAATGAAATTATCACCCATGGGAAATCGCGGAAGCAGCAGGTAGAAATAACAGGACTTGATCCGGATACACCATATTATTATCAGGTTGAAGTCGGAAAACATACCTTTGGAATTCACACGTTCAGAACGGCCCCAGGTTTGGGAAAGACATTTACATTTAGTGTTTATGGAGATAATCGCATCAAAGATACTTCTTTCAAATATCCTCATCCTCACGGACAAATTATTGCCGGTGTACAGCGTGATCATCCCGATTTTTTAATAAATACCGGAGATATTTTTAAAACCGGTGTGGATACGGCACTCTATATGGAAGATTTTTTTCTGGGAGCTAAGGATTTCATCGCTAATACGCCTATATTTTTAGCCATCGGTAACCACGAATACGGCGGTGATCCTGATGCCACGGCGACAAAAAAATATTTTGCCTTTCCCGGAAACCGCACCTGGTACCAGATGGAGTATGGAAAAGTACAATTCCTGTTTTTAGATTCAACCAAACTGCTGTATAAATGGGAGGGGGCAGAACGGATAAAAAAATCAAACGAAGAGATAGCGGATGATGAACAACTCCGCTGGTTGGAAAACAAGCTGACCGAACCAAAACCGCAATGGCGGATTATTGTTTTACATCATCACATTTTCAGTTCCGGCATTTTTGGGATCGACCATTCACAGGTAGAACATCTCGTCCCGCTTTTGGAAAAATATAATGTTGATCTGGTACTGGGGGGTCATGAGCACAATTATGAGCGCAGTGAAAAGAATGGGATTACCTATATTCTAACCGGTGGTGGCGGAAGTTATCTGCGTCCGGTGAATGTGAATATAAATCCCTACCAAAAATCAGCGGTAGCAGAATTTCATCATGTAAGAATTAAAGTTACAAAAGAAAGGCTTCTTGTTTCCACTATCTGTGATGTGGACAGAAAAACAATTCCCGATTATTCTCCCGAACACCAGCTGGAACCACCAAGTTTTGCGGTTGGTGATGTAATTGATGAGTTCGAGATATTAAATAAAAATTAACCATAAATTCACACAGAAAATAAAATCATATTTTACCACGAAACCCGCGAAGACCACGAAGATATTAGAAATATTTTAAAAAACTTCGTGTTCTTCGTGTGCTCTGTGGTTAAAAAAGCTCTTAGAATTAGCAAAGCAATTTTTTTAAGGAGATTACAAAATATGGCTAAAAAAGATATATCTTTTAATCCCTTTCTCTTCCCCCTATTTGTCTTAATTGTAGTTTTTTCCACTGTTCCGGGCCTGGCAGGTCCCGCCTCCCAAAAACCCAATATCATCTTTATCATGGCCGATGATTTGGGATATGGCGATCTTGGTTGTTACGGGCAGGAACAAATAATAACCCCAAATATTGACCGAATTGCAGCAGAGGGTACACGCTATACACAGGTGTATGCGGGAGCAACGGTGTGTGCGCCTTCGCGAAGTTGCCTGATGACCGGTGTTCACGGTGGCCACACCCGGGTGCGTGATAATATCCCCCATGGGGTCTTTTTACAACCCGATGATGTTACCCTGGCAGAGGTTTTAAAAAAAGCCGGCTATAAAACAGGCGGCATTGGTAAATGGAGTCTGGGAAATCCGGGTTCCTGGGGCATCCCCCTGTATCAGGGTTTTGATGAATATTTTGGTCAGTTGAACCAGGATCAGGCTCATTTTTATTATCCTGATTATCTGTGGGATAATGAAAAGGTCAAACTTTTACCTGGTAATCGGGGCGGGGAAAAGGGTGAATATACCCATGACCTTTTCACGGCCCGGGCCCTGGATTTTATCAACCGTAATAAACAGAATCATTTTTTTCTATACCTGGCCTATACGATTCCTCATTATTCAGATTACGATCAGGACTCCCCGCTTTCGCAGGTGGTTCCCAGCGACGCCCCTTATTCCAATAAAGATTGGCCGCAGGTTGAAAAAAATTATGCGGCAATGGTGACACGTATGGACCGTGATGTCGGGAAAATCATGACACTTCTGAAAGATCTGGGGCTCGATGATAATACCATTGTTTTTTTTACCAGTGATAATGGTCCCTGTGACTGTTGTGCCCATCAGGTAGATTTTTTTAAGAGTCGAGGTCCGTTGCGCGGTGTAAAACGGGAAATGTATGAAGGGGGTATTCGGGTGCCGATGATCGTTCGCTGGCCGGGAAAAGTTCCAAAGGGTCGGGCCAGCGATCAGGTTTGGGCATTCTGGGATATCTTGCCGACGTTCGAAGAGATCGCCGGTCTTCCGGTATCAAAGAATATCGATGGCCTTTCATTTCTCAATGATATCATCGGCCAGGAGCAAAAAGACCAGCATGATTATTTATACTGGGATTATGGTCATGTCCGTGATGTATATATGCAGGCGGTCCGAATGGGTCACTGGAAAGGCATTCGCAAAGGTGTCGGTTCCAAAATTGAACTTTATGATTTGGATAATGACATCGGAGAGACACAAAACCTTGCCGCTGATAATCCTCAGATTGTTGCTCAAATAGAAGAAAAAATGAAAGAGGCTTTTGTGGCATCGGAGGAGTATCCGATTGGTGGACGATAAAATAAATAAAGTATTTTTTCTCAAACGTGTATAGTCTATTTCTCACAGCGTCGGGACGATGCAAAGAAAAATATGAAAAATGAAATAAGAAAAAAGACAAATAATAAAAGAATTTAATATTTTTTCATTTTTCATTTGTCATTTTTCATAGACTTTATGTCTCTTTGCGCCTCAAACGGAAGGATCTACAGATGAAAAGAACAATTTATAAATTATCTTTCCTGTTTTTATTCGTACTATCCCTCTCAACGCTGTATGGTCAAAAAACCAATGTTAATACATTGGTGGTCAATGCCTCCCTGGGTGAGCATACAATCAGCAAACATATTTACGGTCATTTCGCTGAGCATCTCGGTCGTTGTATTTATGGTGGTATCTATGTCGGTACCGATTCGGACATTCCAAATATCCGGGGGATACGGTTGGATGTTTTGAATGCCCTAAAGGAGATCAAAGTACCGGTACTGCGCTGGCCCGGCGGCTGTTTTGCTGATACCTATCATTGGAAAGATGGGATAGGGCCAAGGGAGGATCGACCATCCATGGTAAATATACACTGGGGAAATGTGACAGAGGATAATAGTTTCGGCACCCATGAATTTATGGATCTATGCGAACTCCTTGAATGTGAGCCTTATATCTGCGGAAATATAGGCTCCGGCACAGTACAGGAAATGGCTGAATGGATTGAGTATCTCACCTCACCGGCAGAGAGTCCTATGACTAAACTACGAAAGAAAAATGGCAGAGAAGAACCATGGCAGGTGAAATTCTGGGGGCTGGGCAATGAAGCATGGGGTTGTGGTGGCAGGATGGACGTTCATTACTATGTTAATGTGGGAGCAAATTATTCAGCCTTTTGCAGGAGCTATCCGGGTAACCGTATATATAAAATCGCTTGTGGTGGTTATGGATGGCGGGATAATTATGAATGGACTGAGATATTGATGAAAGAGGGTCGATCGAGAATCGGTTTCCAGGCACAAGCCATTCATTATTATACTTCTGATGGACAAAAAAAGACACGTTATAAGGCGACGGAATTTGAGGAGGATGGCTGGTTCGATGTGCTTCAGGGAACCCTGAGGATGGAAGAAATTCTGAAACAGAATGTGGCCATTATGGATCGTTATGATCCGGAAAATAAAGTGGATTTGATCATTGACGAATGGGGTACCTGGCATTATGTAGAAGAAGGGACAAATCCGCGCTTTTTATATCAGCAAAACTCTTTACGCGATGCCGTTGTTGCTGCCTTAAATCTAAATATTTTTAATAATTTTTGTGAACGGTTGTACATGGCTAACATTGCCCAAACGGTCAATGTTCTGCAGGCCATGATTCTGACAAAGGATGATCAGATAGTGCGAACACCCACCTTTTATGTTTACAAAATGTTTGTTCCCCACCAGGAGGCAAACATGCTTCCCGTTCAACTCAAATGCCGGGATTATGAATATAAAGATGAAAAAATACCGTCTATGAATGCCTCAGCCTCTATAGATGCTGAGGGAAAAATACATCTTTCAATTGTTAACAGCGATCCGCAGCGGGAGCAGGATATTCAATGTATGATTTACGGTAAGAAAATAGCCAGTGTGCAGGGACAGATACTGACAGGATCAAAGATCAATGCGTTTAATGATTTTGGCCAGCCGGAAGAAGTAACAATCAAAAACTTTAATGGGGCAACATTAAAAAAGGATCAGCTTAATATTCACATACCGGCTAAATCAATCGTTATGCTGGCGGTGGAATAAACGGATCAGCAAATGGAGTTATTTCTGCCGGTAAATTCTCTAGATAATATTTTGCGTTGAAGCACGATAAAATTCCCCCCTTATAAAAGGGGGTTAGGGGGATGTTTTTAAATAACTTAGGATATTTTTATATCCCCCTTAGTCCCCCTTTTCCAAGGGGGAGACAGATCATGCTTATAATTAAACCGATACTAATAAAGTGATACTGCAACAACCTCTATTAAAATGGAAGCAACATAAACCTTATTCAAGTTAATTAGCGAGGATGAGCCATTGTTTAAACCACTTTCATTCATATTGATCATTTTTTCCACCCTGAATGCGCAAATATTCGAGCAGGAACTGATTTTTCCAACCGAAAAGTGGCATGATCATTCATCAAGTCTTGTGGAACTTCCCAACGGTGATCTTTTACTGGCCTGGTATCACGGTTCGGGCGAGGGTGGTGCCGATGATGTCCGCATTCTAGGAGCCCGGAGAAACAAGGGTGAAACTAAATGGAGCCGGCCATTTGCAATGATTGATACACCGGACCTACCCGATCTTAATCCGGTCCTGTTTCTTGATCCACGAAATGTTTTATGGCTGTTCTGGTCAACCTATATGGATAATTCTATCAAAGGGGTCTTGATAAAATTTTGTACATCAAGAGATTATGAGAGGAGTGCAGCACCAATATGGGATTGGCAGGATGTTATCCATGTGCGTCCCAGAAATTTTGAGGTTTTGTATTCGCAACTGCAGGATAGCATCGAAATCGTCCGGAAAGAGCATATTGAACAGAATCCGAAGCTACGAAGAATCATGAATGAGCAGCAAACAGCGATCAAGGATAAGCTCCTTCGACGACTGGGGTGGATGACCCGTACTACGCCGATTATGATTTCCGGTAATCGACTCATGCTGGGAATTTACCATGATCTTTTTGCCTGCGGACTGGCCGCCTTTACAGAGGACTGTGGAAAAACCTGGCAGTTTAGCGAACCGATTCTGGATGTTTTTCTGGGGCTTCTTCAACCGGCTTTTGCAAAACGAAAGGACGGAACAGTCGTTGCCTTTTTGCGAGACAATGGATATCCTAAACAGATCCGGATGACAGAATCGTATGATGCTGGGAACAGCTGGGGAAAGGCAAAACTGATGGATATTCCCAATCCCGGTTCCAGTGTCCATTGTTTGGTCCTGAAAAACAACCACTGGCTGCTTATCTGTAACGACTTAAAAGAAGGCCGGCAGCGTCTCACCATTTATCTTTCCGAAGATGAAGGCCAAACCTGGAAATGGCGGCGGGTGCTGGAAGATCTGGGTCCCCACGGAGGGGAATTATCTTATCCCACGTTTATTCAGGGGCGTGATGGAACCATACATGGGGTCTATTCCTATCAAACACCGATCCCTTCCAAAGAACGAAATGAAAGTATTCGATATGTCCATTTAGATGAGTCATGGATTAAGATGGGGGAGCATTTAAAATAGTATATTATCTAGTGATTACTTTTTTTCAATCACCAAACAACATAGGAGAAAATATGAAAATCTTCATCTCGTTAGTGCTTCTTATCATTTTTACAGCTGCTTTATTTTCACAGGAAATAGCCCCGTCCGAGTTGAAACGTAAGCAGCTAGTTGAAAAGAAAGATATCAAAGGCTTGCGCTTTCAGACTACGGCGGTTATTGAAAAATCAAAAAAAATGCTTGAGATTCCGGAACAGGTAAAACATCTGAATGATTTTACTGTTGCCCGGACGCCACCATCCATTGAATTTGTCATTGTACCTTTTGAAAATCGATATCATCCACCCGTTCCTGAAGGATACTTTTCCGGTATCTGGTCCAGCTGGTCGCAGGGTAATTATTATATGCCAACCCAAAAGTTTTATGGTGCCGTGGGCAGTCATGGATTTTATAAACCGCGTCTCTATCTGGTGGAATATGACACGCGAACAAAAACGATCAAATCTTCACCGGAAATCAATGAAGTCCTCGGCCGGGCCGATGCCAATTATGGAGATGGAAAAATACACGGCTGGCTGGATTTCTACAACGGGTCGGATCTGTATTTTTGCACGTACTGGTGCCAATATCCGGAACCATCCGAGGAGGAATTTCAGAGCGGCTATGAAGGCGGATTGATCATGAATTATAATGTAATTACCGGTCAATTTAGCAATTTTGGCGTGCCCATGCCGCGCTCATCCTGGCCTTATCACCGGATGGATACACGACGCGGACTCATGTTTGCGGTGGGATTTTTTAGTGAATTTCTGTGTTATGACGTAAATAAACGAGAGGTTCGTTTTGCCGGCTACCTCCCAGAAGGGATGCAATGGTTTGTAAGAACGATGCTGGTTGATGAAGAAACCGGTTATGTGTATTCAACAAATTATGCCGCCTCCGACTCGGGTGTGCACTTTATAAAGTATGATCCCTCAAAAAATCGTTTTTATCAGCTGAACAGCACGGTTCCCCCCAATAAAATTACCGACCAGCCTGGTCAAATGAGAGCCCATACCAAAAATAAAACAAAAGATGGCTGGTTTATGGGAGTTGTTACCGGTCTTCCGGCAGGAAGCGGTGGGGAGCTCTTTAAATTTTTTCCCGATGACGACCGGGTGGAAGATCTCGGCCTTTGCTGGTCCGGCAAACACCGTTATACCGCCAGTCTGGCAATGAGCCCGGACGAAAAATACGTATACTATATCCCCGCTGCCCATGGAAAAGCCCACCTTGAGGGCACACCGATCGTGCAGTACAATACGCGGACAAATAAGCGTAAAGTGATCGCTTTTTTGTTTCCTTATTTTTACGATAAATATGGCTATATCCCCGGTGGCACCTTTTCTATCAAACTGGATGATAAAGGGGAAAATCTGTTTATCCTGTTCAATGGTGCTTTTACAGAATTTAATCCTGAAGGCGGGGATGTTTTCGGGGATCCATCGGTCATGCTCGTTCATATCCCGGAGTCAGAGAGAC
>CAZBBC010000191.1:3919-7643 GCA_964489835.1 uncultured Calditrichota bacterium | reverse complement strand
CGGCGCAGTTCAGCGCGAAGGATAAGCGGATTGGACAAGCCGGCAAAGAGCGATTCGATGGTATCCAGCACCACGCGTTTGGCGCCGATAGAGTCAATGGCTTGCCCGAGGCGGATGAACAACCCTTCCAGATCGTATTCGCCGGTCTCTTCGATTTCGTTGCGCTCGATGTAAACAAAATCCAGCACCATCTTCTTGTGCACGATCAGGTTTTTCAAGTCGAAACCGAGCGAGGCAACGTTTCGGGTCAGGTCTTCGGCAGTCTCTTCGAAAGCCATAAAGACGCCCGGTTCGTTGAACTGCGTCGCGCCGCGCACCAGAAACTCCATGGCAAGCAGCGTCTTGCCGCAGCCCGCGCCGCCGCTGATCAGTGTCGGCCTGCCTTTAGGTAATCCACCGCCGGTGATTTCGTCCAACCCCTGGATGCCGGTCGGCGATTTGGGCAGTTGCTTTCCTGATTTTGCCATTTTTCATCCCTCCTATATTGGGGTTAAGCAATATGTGCGTAGACGTCCAAATTTTTAAATGTGTCCTGGCACAAATGCTTCGCCCTTACGTTATTTTTCTGATTCTACCGTGAGGTAGCGCGGCGGCTGGCCCGTCTTGCCCAGCACTTCATTCACCTCACGCTTAAGACCAAGGATACGATCCTCACGCCTTAACATGGCTTTGTGCCAGCGTTGCAGTTCTTCGAGTTGAGTTTTGATTGCCGCCTCCGCCAGATTGCGCTCGGTAATATCGCGGGCAATACCCTGAAATCCGATTATATTTTCATCCTTATAATAGGGCGCCGACAGAACTTCTATGAAACGAACTCTGCCGTCTTTGGCCTTCACTTCATATGCCGCCGCTTCTTGTTTACTTTCTCCATTTATTATAGCCTGTAGTCTTTTCTGATGAAGCGGTACGTATTGTTGCAGAATAATTTTAGACAACTTCATCGAAAGAAACTCTTTTTTTGTGTATTTGAGGTTTTCGCACATGGCCTGGTTTACGGATAAAAAATTACCTTTTAAATCAGCAATGAAAATTCCATCCGGACTTTTTGTTACCAGAGTCCGGTATTTCGTTTCATTCTCAAGCAAAGCCTGTTCCGCCTGCTTGCGCTCAGTGATATTTCTGATAGTTCCCTGGGCAATCCATCTATCTTCTCGTTTTATTAACTGCCCACTGATATCAACCGGTATAAGCCTGCCATCCCGATGTTTTACATATGTTTCAAAATTTTGAACTATTTTTTTATTTATAAAAACATCCTTAAGTATTTGGAAACATCTTGTTAATTCTTTTTTTGGAACGTATTTAGTAAGCGACGTACCAATTATTTCTTTCGGTTCATATCCTATAAGATCTTTTACAGCGGGACTGATGTACAAAAAAGTTCCGGTTTTTGTCATAGTGAAAATTGTATCTAAAGATGATTCAGTAACCAGCCGAAGTTCTTTTTCCTTATTTATTATTTCTAATTCAGCCTGCTTGCGCCCGGTAATATTTCTTGCAATACTTAAAATTGCTTTTTCACCCTGATAAGTCACAAGACTGGAATAAATCTCGACTGGAAAGGTTATTCCATCTTTGGTTTTATGTGATGTCTCAAAAATCTGTACTTTATCCGACGACATTGCTTTAGCAAGCGCTTGAATGTCTTCTTTTTTCATCGAGGAATCGATACCGTAAAGTCCTATAGAAAACAACTCTTCTTTTGAATAACCCAGAACTTCAACTGCAGTCTTGTTGACGTCAATAAGATCCCCGTTATAACTAATAACCCATACTGTTTCGTTCATTCCATCAATTAATTCGCGATAGTTTTTTTCACTTGATTTCAACAATTCTTCTGCCCGTATGCGTTCAGTAATATCAATATCAACCCCGCGGTAACCAATAGGGTTATTTTCCATATCAAGAATTGGAATACCGGAGGTAGAAAGAATAATTTTTCTACCATCTTTGTGAATGTTACTATTAATAAAATTTCTGAAGTCTTCTTTACGGGCAAACATTCCAAGCGCCGCCTGTTTTTTCTCTTCTTTATTTTCCGGATCAAAAAAATCATAAAAATATTTAATCCCGATGACTTCTTCAGCTTCATAGCCTAATAAATCTTTTATAACCGGACTTATATAAGTGTATAAACCATTATTGTCCACTTCCCAAATCAATTCCTGTGCATTTTCCGATATTTGCTTAAATCGCAATTCACTTTCGCGTAAAGCCTCTTCCGCCTGCCTGCGTTCGGTGATATCACGGGAAACAGCCAGCAGGTTCTCCACTTTGCCATTGCTGTCCTTTATCGGAGTAATGATAATATCCCACCATTTAGGGGTCTTTTTTGCGGTCGGGCAGTACCCTTGAAATTTCCCTATGCCTCCTTTTGCTGCTGACTTAACTGCCTTTAACGCGGCATTTCTGTCTTTGTCTTTCCAAAAATCCACCCAGCTGCAATTCAGGTAACTCTTCATATCATCGATTTTCAGCAATTCCCGGCCGCTCTTGTTTATAAATAATAAATTTCCTGCCGTATCAAGAAGTTTTATACAGTCGTGGCTGCTCTCAATTATCGAATTTTTCAATGCTTCACTTTTGCGCAGCTCCTGACTGGCCATTTTAATCGCTGTTATATCGGAGATAAAACCCTCCAATACAGGCATGTCCCCGTTAATATTCACTGCCTGCCCCCGCTCCCAAACCCATCTCTCTTCACCATTTTTTGCAGTGATGCCGTATTCCATTTCAAACGGTTTTTTATTTTGAACAGCCTGCTGTACTTTCTGCCAGACTTTCTCACGGTCATCGGGATGAATTATTTCTCCATACAGCACCTTAGTTTTACTCGTTAATTCATCCGGGGTATAGCCTGTTAACTTAATGCTGCCTTGGCTGACAAACAGCATGGGCCAGCCGGGTTTATTTAAACAGCGGTAAGCCATGCCCGGCAAATTTTTCATCAGTGCCGCCAGGCGCCGTTCATTTATATGAAGCTTTTTATCCATCTCATTACACGGTGTAATATCCCGTCCGATGCAATACATCATGTATTTTCCCTGCATGGGTGCGGCAATCCAGGATATCAAGCGGATTGAGCCGTTTTTATGGATATAGCGGTTTTCAAAATCAAGAGTTATTTTACCTTCAGCCAGTTTTTCGACTTCTGAATCATTTTTATTGTGATCATCTGGATGAATAAAATCAAGGAAGGGTCTGCTCAGCAGCTCCTTTGCGGAATAACCGAGCAGCTTTTGCCAGGCAGGATTCACGTACTTAAAATACCCGTCCATACCAGCAATACAAATTAAATCGGTGGACAAATTTAAAATACACGCTTTCTCATCTTCAGCCAGATTGTAATGAGAATCTGCCTTCTCGATTTTCCCGATCCTGCTGCGTAATTGTTTTAACTCTGACAGCAGCTGTGCTTTGGTTCTGTTCCCATCATTCATATACAATTTATCCTATTTTCTTTGATCTTTTCTTTCTATCTCATCAGCATCATCTTCTGCGTTTTAACAAAATCCTTTGATTGAAAATGCATGAAATAAACCCCCGTTGGCTGATTCCCCGTGTTCCATTTCATTTCATATTGTCCTCCGGAAATCTGGCCTTCATAAAAGGTAGTAACCAGCTGACCCAGTGCATTGAATATTTGCAGTTTAATATTCTGTAATTCAGTACTACCAGTTGGAACATCGAAGCGGATAATTGTTTCCGGATTAAAAGGATTGGG
>CAZBBC010000191.1:0-3819 GCA_964489835.1 uncultured Calditrichota bacterium | reverse complement strand
GGTTAAGGTGTTAGCGGTTGTGTTAACTTCACTGGATGCTTGTTCTGCCCAGATGGAGCCGTCCGATGATTTGAATAATGCCAGTTCTGATTCGGTTTGACCGTTTAATTCAGCATCACGGTAATTAAAAACCAAAGTGGCGTTTAATCCGCTATTATTAGTAGGATTGATTCGATAATATCGTTCAATCCCCTGGGAACCCTGTGCAACGTGAGAACGAATGATAGTAGTGCTGCCCATATCTTGAGTAGTTGTAATTTCAGCGCCAAGGCCGGCCACATTTTCGCTGATAATATTCAAATCCCGGGTTGTGGTAATGACACCCGAAGCACCGTATAAAATTCCATCGCCTTCTATCAGGGTTCCCGACGAGCCGAGTGTGATGGTTTGCCCATTCAGATCCAGAGATTGGTTTAATAGTAAATTTCCGTTGATGGCGGCTCCGGAGGATAGTGTGACCGGGGCCGCGGAACCAACCAGGCAATGATTCACCGAAGGGGAACCGCTGATTTCCGGCGCATAGGATAAATCCCATGCATAAAAACCAATATTATCGGTGGCTCCCGGCTGGCTGGCAGACCAGTTTGCGTCATTTAAAAAAGAACCGCTCTCCGCTCCTATCCAAGTGTTAAAGGCGTCGGAAGCAACCCAATCTGTTGCTTCATCCATATTGGTCAGAGTACCATTATTAGCATTGGTAGTTATATCATAAAGCGTTGTGCCATCATATTGATCAAAACGGTAATACGCCGCCAGTCCGGATTCGCCGCCGCTGAGAGTACGCATCATGTTGTCGCGGATTTCTGTCACTGTGCGGGCTGTATTCCAAACGCGGACTTCATCCAGGCTGCCCGCAAAAAAATTGGAAGCACTGCCTGAGTCCCATTCCTGGGCCAATGAAAAACGACCATCTGAAGGCGGACGGATGGTCTGGTCTGTTACAGTGAAATCTACTTTCCCATTCAGGTAGACTGTCGATATATTACTGCTTGTAAGCGTCATGGCCACGTGATACCAGGTATCGTTATTCAGTGCTGAACCGAAGGTTGAAACAGCCGCATTGTATAATTTCAAAGCTCCGTTATTAATCCCTAGCTGAAGGTTATTCCCGTTATCGCTATTATTGAAAGCAAGAAAATACTGGTCAACGGACGCGTCATCTGTTTTAAACCAGCATTCCATGGAAAACTCACTGGGATTATTTAAAGCGGCACACACCTCATCCGCAGAGACATAATCGTTGCTGCCGTCAAAAACAAGACTGTTTTTAGGTCCTGAAAAGGCGCCTGAATTTTGCCATACCGGCCCATTGGTCAAGATACCGGTATTGCTATTGGAACTGTTATCTGTCAGAGAAGTACCGCTGCCTTCATCCATGGTGTAATAAGCGGCCAGACCGGTTTCGCTTCCGGAAAGTTTTTTATACATGGTACTCCTAATTTCCGCTTCCGTGCAGACGACACTCCAAATACGAACTTCATCTATTTTTCCATCAAAATAATTAGTTTCATCACTATCATAATACTCGCCTATTCTGCAGTCAAGAGGCGGTAATTCTGTCCAATCGATGTTTCCCGTCTTAGCTTTTGTATCACGTAAAATTCCGTTAATATATAAGCGGAGGTTACTGCCGTCATAAGTCCCGGCCACATGCGTCCATTCATTATTTGGAAGAGAATATTCCGGATAATTTGTATAAGCACTTCGCGTACCACCAATAGTTTGCACCCACCACATTACTGTATTCGGATCATCATTTGAGATAAATAAACCATAGCCGGATTCAGTCTCATGGTTATCAGATAAATTACAGATTATTCCTTCCCAAATACCCTTTGTATCAGGATTTACCCATGCTTCTACTGAGATGGTGGAAGTTGGTCTTAAAATTGTAGAAAGCCCAAGAGATACATAGTCATTTGTTCCGTCAAAATCCAGGGCGTTATTTTGACCAAACAGCCCGCGTGTGTCAATCAATAGCAGCAATAATGTTATAACAGTAACTTTTTTCAAAATTCATTCACCTATATTTCCCTATTTTATAAAATGCTTTACATTTCCTATTTAATGAAAACAACAAGCATAACCGTGAAAAGCATTTTGCTTTTATGAATGAACTTCGCTCTTCCGGTTGTATTCTCACTGTTTTCTGGTTTTACCAGGAGTCGGCGCAGTTTTTCAATTTCACTTAGCAGTTGCTGTTTTGTTTTATTTTTATCGTTCATTTTTCCCTTAATTACTACTTGCTCTATAATTTTAACCGGACACTAATGATATTTAAATTGAAATTAACTAGCCTGACTATTGACTGCCGGTAAAAAAACAGAAACAATGGTACCACCTTCGGGAGACGATTTAATCTGAATACTTCCATTATTCTTTTCAATAATTTGTTTGCACAGGGCTAAACCCATTCCATTTCCATTCTTTTTAGTTGTAAATCCAGGCATAAAAATTTTATTCATATTACTTTCAGGGATGCCGCAACCATGATCGTTTACTGAAATTTTTACATAGTTCCCTTTTCCCGGAATTAAATTTTCTTTGTCACTAACATTTTCAGCTGTAATAAAAATATTTCCCGCGGCTGCCATCGCCTGTTCCGCATTATTTAAAAAGTTTTTCAGACAAAGCCTGACTTCCTTGCGATCTGCCGTGATATTCCAAAGATCCTTCTCGACCTGGAAGGTAATTTGAGTCGAATTGTTCGATTTCAAGCATGAAATCTCATTTATTATATCCTCTAAGGAAAAAACCACAGTCTTGCCGATTTGCCCCATAGAATCAGCCATGAACGCTTTACATAAATCAACTGCTTTATTAGCCTTCGAATTAATAATAGTTATACATTTGTAATTTTTGTCCTGAGGCGAAACATCGGACATTAACAGTTCGGCATTTCCGAGAATGATATGGCATAAATTTGCCATATCATGGATAAATCCGACAGATAGCAGATCAGCGGACTGCTTGTTCTGTTTTTGCCGGCGTTCTTTCCCTCTTCTGAGTGGCTGTGAAGTTTGAAAAGAAATCAATTCCATAAATCCTCCACTATAAAAACATGATTAATTACATTTGCTTTCATTCTCACCTTTCACTATATCATTCCGCTCTTTTTGCCGGAGATTACTCATCAGACTCACCACCCTGCGTTTTAGCTAATTCAGCAACTATTGCAGGTATCTTATTCAGATCCTGGTTTTTGTCCAGGAAGTAATCAGCACCTTCCTCTATGCATTTCGTTTTATATTGAGAATACGGATAGTTCGTAAAGATGCATACTTTCGATTTATTTCCATTTGCTTTCATTTTTTTCAGAACGCCAATACCGTTCAACTCCGGCATTCGAATATCGAGCAAGACTAAGTCGGGATTATTTTCTTTTATGATCTTTATCGCATCAATGCCGTTATCCGCTTCACCGACAATTTCAACTTCCTTAACATCTTTTAATGATTCCTTTATTCTCTCACGAAGCAGTTCGGAATCATCCGCAATGACTATCCTCATTTTTTTTGCCTTTGATTATGGTTATTATGGTTTTTGAAAGTAATGTAATAAAAGGAATGTGTAAGGGGTATCAGATAAATACTGATTTATGTGTAGGTGTTTGCCCTACAGGGTGAGTATTAGGCAGTAGGGAATAGGCAATAGGGAATAGGGAACAGGCAATAGGCAATAGGCAATAGGCAGTAGGCAGTAGGGAATAGGGAATTAGAATTACCTATTTTAATTCTACTACCAACAAGCGTTAACGATCTACGGCTAGAAAAATTGTTAGCGATGTTATGATATTTATCACCTATTCCCTATTGCCTA
>CAZBBC010000190.1:0-7694 GCA_964489835.1 uncultured Calditrichota bacterium | reverse complement strand
TTTGCTAATCGCCCCGACGATCCCTGCCTCCGCCAGAGGCGGGCGGCGCCGCGGCGGAAATAACAAAGTTTTTGGCTTTAATAGCATAAACCATGAAGCGCACGAACAACGCGAAGATATTTGTAATAAATTTAATTAATGGAAGTGGATTTGAGGATAATTTAAACCGTGAATGATAAATAAAGGAAAAAAGGTGAAAAAACATTTGTTAACACGGCGAGATTTTGTCAAAATGAGTGGATTACTTGCTCTCGAAGCACCGTTCATCAATCATTCCATGGCCAATACAACTCATTCATACACTGTGACTGAAAAAGAAAAAAAGCCCGCAAACGGACCACAGCCTTCTCCGGTTACTGCGATTGTTTTAGGTGCAGGTAACCGGGGAAATACCTATGCCAGATATAGTCTTAAATTCCCGGAAGAATTACAGATTGTGGGTGTGGCAGAACCCATTGAATTCCGCCGAAGACGGTTTTCGGAGCAATATAATATTCACAAAAAAAATCAGTGGGTTACCTGGGAACATGTACTACAGAATAAAAAGCTGGCTGATGTTTTGATTATCACGACACCGGACCGCCTGCATCATGGCCCTGCGATGGGTGGGATGGAAATGGGATATGATTTGCTTCTGGAAAAAGCGATCGGAATAAATTGGGAAGAAGTGAACGATATCCTTCAATTGTCAAAAAATAAAAATACGATCGTCGGAATCTGCCATGTGCTTCGCTATACCAATTATTTCCGCCAGCTTAAAAAAGTGGTGGATTCAGGTGTATTGGGCGAGCTGCTCAGTATTGAACATACCGAAAAGCTGTCCATGGACCATTACACGCATTCATATATTCGTGGTAAATGGCGAACCAGTAAAGAAGCAGCCCCAATGCTGTTGGCAAAGTCATGTCATGATCTGGATATTTTGCGCTGGATTATTGGGAAACCCTGTAAATATGTCTCTTCGTTTGGTGCTCAGACCATTTTTGTAAAAGAAAATGCGCCACCAGGTAGTACATTGCGCTGTACGGGTGGATGTGCTATTGAAGCGGCATGCCATATGTCAGCGCTTAAAGGATATTATCAAAGCAAAAAAAGGTTACATCATCTGGAAATAGAGCATCATGATGATGCATCTATATTAAAAGCATTAAAAGAGGGGCCCTTCGGCAGGTGTGTCTGGCACTCCGACAATGATACTGTGGACCACCAGGTGGTAAATATGGAATTTGAAGACCAGATAACCGCATCTTTTACATTGGGATTTTCTCCTAACTTTGGCAGAAGAACACGGGTAAATGGCTCATTGGGGGCGATTGTTGGCAATATGGATGAAGGCTTTACCGTTTGTGATATACGCACGGGAGAAACGACCCGTTATGATAACGAGATTCCGGCACATTTAGATTCAGGCCATGGAGGCGGTGATTTTGGGCTGGTTCATGATTTCGTCAGGGCGGTGCAATCACATGATCCGACGAAGTTAACATCCTCAATAGATGAGTCGGCTGAAAGCCATTTAATGGGATATAAAGCGGAGGAAAGCCGGCATACTAAAAAGACCATGGCCGTGAATATGGAATTCTATCGATGACCCACCCCGTCTCGCTGCGGTATGCTATTGTACCAAAAAACTTTGTTTTTTCCGCCGCGGCGCCGCCGCTCTAGCGGGGGCAGGGATCGCCGGGGCGATTAGCAAAGAGTTTAAAAACTTTTATCCACGGATTACACGGATTTTCATGGACTATTTTTTTTTTGATTGCAGCACCGCTGCGGTATGAATAGTTCAGGTTAAATCTTTAAATATTGGAGACACCGATGAAACTCAGAATAATATTGGCATTTCTGGCTGCTTCTCTGTTATCAGTTTCTGGTTCAGACAAGTGCTTTGCTCAAGATCAAAACGAATTACTGCTGACCTTCCCCCGCCAATGGCAATTCAGTCTACCCAATCAAGTCATAATTTTAACCAGCGATCAACAGTTACTGGATTTGCAGGATCCGGATAAAAAAATCAACATGAGTCTGGGGTCAGAAGAAAACTATAAGAGCCTGCGTGAAATCCGGGAAGCAGCCGTTCAGAGAGGTTGCCGCACCGTAAAACTTGCTTTTGATAATTTCTTCCGTCAATATAGAAAAGATAGCGGGGAAGAGCGCAAACTGCTGCCGGATTCCGACGAATATATCCAAAGAATTCAAAAAATCGGCCGCTTTTTGGATGAATACAAGTTGGGACTCGAATTAAGTCTGTTGAGTCCCCTGGAACTAGGACCGGCTTTCAAAGGCTATGGCGGAGAAAGCGGACGCTGGATTCAATATAAGACGGATTTACGTGATCCCGAAACCGGAAAATTTAGCCTGATGTTTTGGGAACAACTCGCCTGGAGTAACAACAAAGGTAAATTTAATTTGAAACGCAGCGGAATCAAGGCTTTTGCTTACAAAGAAAAACAGATTGCCGGAGGAAGTTTTTCAACAGTGAATCCGGAAGATATTTTAGAAATAACTTCGGGAATCAAAGTGGATGAATGGCCCGGCACGGTAAGCCCTGAAAAGGCCGGCTTCCGTTCCAGAAGAATTCGGGTTTATCATGAAGGCGAAGCAAAATTAAAGGGATATGACCGGGTTTTTGTTATATTAAGTTACACGACGCCGGAAATGGATTACTTTAGTCCCCAGGCATTACCCTTTTTAAAACAATTGTTGCAGAAATACTATGATGCGGGCATCAAGCTGGATGGCTTGTATTCAGATGAAATGCACATTCAGCAAGACTGGCATTATTTCAGTCATCACGATAATGGCCAATTCAATTTGCGATATTTGACAGACAATATGGCAAAGGAATATGCAAAACGATACGGTGTAGAATATAAAAACATGAACAAGTATATGTTATACTTTGTCTATGGTCCCCCAATATATCAGAATAACACACGGGCCTGCCGGAACAGTCAGGTGGTTATGGGAGAATCGCCGGCGGATATTCAGCGAACTTTTTTATTTCGTGATCGCTATTATAAATTGCTTAACAACCGTGTCGTCGATTTATTTGTTTCCGCCAAACAATTTGCCGAAAAATTATATGGAAAAGATTTGTTGACCCGGGCGCACGCCACCTGGGCGCAAAGTCCAACGATCGATCAATGGGATGTGGGAAATTTGAATGGAAACCGTTATAAATATGAGTATACGCCAAATTTTATCTGGTCAAACACAGTACACCAGGCGGCTTCAGCTTGTTATGATTATTTTAAATGGGGCGAATATCTGACCGGAAACGGGACGGATCATCCTGAAGGGGGCTGGTCTGATCGTAATTATTACGGTTCAGCTCTGGCCTGCTCGTTTGGAATTCTAAACAAATATCCGAATAGTTACAACGGTTTTTGGGGTATGCCGGCGCCGGTCAGGGAACGCATCCAGGCGGTTGTGAGCGCTTATGGTGCCAACGCAATGCCCACGGTAAAAACAATCACCGAAAATGTACACCGGGATGTGGATGTACTGATGCTATATCCAATGAACCTGGTCGCTTTCGAAGAACGATTTGGCAGTTGGATGGTACAATACGGCTATGCCAATTATATCACCGCGGAGAAGCTTTTAGAAATGGGGCAAGTACAGGAAGATGGCAAAATTCATCTGGCCGGTCGGACTTTTACTACCTTAATCGCACTATTTGAAATTTTGCCTCAACCGGGACTGCTGGAAATGATGAAAAGTTTGGTCCTGAATGGCGGTAAAGTGATCTGGTCGGGGCCACCGCCGATTATTGATGCAGGTGGAGCAGATTGCAGGGCTAAATGGCAGGATCTTTTCGGAGTGAATTACCAACCATCGATTTTCCAGGGAGAAATAGCCGCCGGAAAAATGATCACCTTTCAAAACAGCTTTTCAGAAATTCCAGAACAAGTCATTCTTACTGATTTTATAGTCGATCGAATATATCCGGTGACAGGCCATGCTGGAAGTGAAATCATTGCGAAAGTGGAGCAGCAGGTTGTCGGCATACAGTGCAAACATGGTCAGGGCAGCACGTTATACCTCGGTTTCCGTCCGCGTGATGATCAATCCGCATCCCTGGGAACAGAACAGCGTACCTGGTTTGAAGTATTGAACCGCCTGGGCGCTTATGAGCCAACCGGCAAATTTTCCGGGGTTAATGATAATACCGAATACCTTTCCCGTACTACCGATTACCTGTGCACCCGCTTTCCCAATGGTGTAACTGTAATTGCCCGTCATTATCGCACCCATCAGGAAAGCTGGCCCGGCGGTTTCTCCCGCGATAAAACACAAGATGAAGAAATCATACGGCAAAATCCACTGCCACCGGATAATATCTCTCTGAAAAATTTTAAAGTAAATGGACATGCACTTGTTTATGACGGTCGCCTTATCCTGGCTTTTAACAGCGATCAGTCTGGCCATTTGACTGCTTTTGAAGGGCATGATTGTAATCGAATACAGCTAGATAATAACATCACTATTTTTGCCAGAGAAAAGCAAAAACACCTTGCCTGGGCGCCGGTTGCTACCAATCGTCAAATTCCCAACAAAGCATTTTTTCAAATTTATATTGATGGTTCAGGTGAAATCGCCATCCCGCTTAAAACGGATCTCAAAAATTTAGAGCTCTTCGCCGAAGGTCCCGTACCCGGATCAAAAGGGGAAAAAGTAGACTTTATTTTTGAAAACGGATCTTTGAAAATTGAAGCAAATGAACAGAACAGGCGGCGTCATTTATTTTTAGTGGGTTCAAATTAACACCTGTCCCAAAATTTGAAGATTCCTAATGGACTTATTCATAACGCAGCCCATGGCTGCAAACAAAAAAAAGAATTCGTCCACGGATTACTTAACCGCAACGACCTGCCCGCCGGCAGGCGCGGGCGGTGCAAAGTATTTTTCTTTGTTCTTTTGTCTTGATACAAAAGAACCAAAAAATCAAGGCTGTAAAATAATTTGAAGAAATTCTTCCGCTTGCTTCACTGAATTTTTTAAACTCGCTTCGCTCAGACAGTAAAAAATTCTTTTCGTTCCGCTTCGCGGGCAATTTCTAACAAATTATTTTAAGGCCGTTTTCTTAATTGTATCAACATGGTAGAAGATTCTTGTGGAATGAGAGCCAATGATTTAGCCAATTACCAATTACCAGTTCCTTCTTAATCTTTGCGAACCTTGCGCTTTCATAGCGTCTTTGCGGTAAAAAAAATTTAAACACTTTAGATAAAATTTTACTAAAATAACAAAGTTTTTAGCTATAATAGCATACCTAAAGAGGAAGTACACTTGCCTAAGTCTGGACAAGCGGGAAGTAAAGGAGAAAACTATATTGACAGCAAACAGCAAGATTCACTTGAGAGGTGTAGTAGTCGTAGTGTGCATCGCGTGTGCTGCCCTGCTAACCACGAGTGCGTCGGCAAGCAGCGACCGGAAAAACACAGCCTCAATCCACCTCAAGGCACTACATGGGAGCATTCACGTGAATCTCACAGGATCGGTGGGAGGATCGGACATTGCAGCGATATCTTGCGCGAGGAACGAGGTAGAATCATTCCAAGTTATCGTCAGGGCAGAGCAGGGGAGGTTACACAAAGTAGATGCCTCGCTTTCTCCGCTCACAAATCGCACCGGTGACACGTTGCCATCGGACTGCATTGAGCTCTACTGCGGTACGTTCGTGCCCGTCCGTATACCCGATCCGCGATCCGACATGCCGCCTGGCATGTGGTCTGACGCCCTTGTACCACGGACGAATCCCTACACCGGTGAGCCTGTTCAAGGTCCTAAATGGGGCAAGGCCGGCTTCACCGGTGAACGGTTCCGTGGCCGGTATTTCGATGTCTGGGAAAACCAGCAACAGCCCCTCTGGGTTGATATAAGTGTACCCAAGGATGCCGCGCCGGGTATCTACACAGGCACGTTTGTGGTCTGGGCGGAGAACGCCGACAGCGTCAATCTCCCGGTCAAAATCGAGGTCTGGGATTTTGCTTTGCCAGACGGGCCGACTCTTGAAAACCACTTCGGAGGATTCAGCCGGGCAGCAGTTTTCTTTGGTCTGGCCACCGATTCCGAGGAGTTCCTCCGCATTGAGGACCGCTTCATTGAGATGATGGTGGCCCACCGGATCAATCCTCCACTACCGCAACGATTCAATCCACCTGTCGGTGCAGATGGCAGCGTGCATTTCGATAAAGATCTCGATCAGTGTATCAGCGCGTTCGTGGCCCGGTATCACATGACGAATATCGAAGTACCAAAGGCTCCTTTCCCCGACGTGCTGGGCGATGATCGGTCCAAGGCGGCCGCATTCTACCGTTCGTGGTACGCTTACCTCGAGCGGAAAGGGTGGGAGGAACGGGCTTATCTCTATATGTTCGATGAACCATTGAATCCTGATGATTATGAGAAAGTCCGGCGCCTGGGAGCATTTGTCGGCGCAGTGGAACCGAGACTTCGCCGGCTTGTCGTTGAGCAACCCTACCCCCGACACCCTAATTCAGGCACATTAGATGGTTCGTTGGACATCTGGTGTTCCCTGTTCGGTTACATCGACGAGGCCAGTATTCAGCGCGTTCAGCAAGCGGGGGACGAAGTATGGCTGTACACTGCACTCGTTCAGTCAATACCCAAATTCCATCCGAACTACGAGGCCATGAAAACTGACCGCTCCCCGTATTACGATGCCGACAATGTTGACAGACCTCCGTATTGGGAGATCGATTTCCCTCTTCTTAGCTACCGTATTGCGCCCTGGCTCAACCAGCGCTACGGCAGCACTGGTCTCCTGTACTGGTCGACCTGTTTCTGGGGGAGTCCGCCCCGGAATCCGTGGGACAATCCAACTTACGGGGACCACTGGAACGGCGAGGGAATACTGTTCTACCCCGGCAAGGAAGCGGGTATCGATGGCCCCATCGCCTCAGTCCGGCTGAAGAACCTCCGAGACGGCATGGAGGACTACGAGTATTTCGTCCTGTTGAAAAACCGCGGCGGTGAGGATATAGTTGAGGAGATCGTAAAGAATGCAGTGCCCACCTGGGGTTCCTGGGATCAGGACACCAATCGTTTGCTCGAACGACGCCGCATACTTGCCCGGGAAATTCTGCGACGCGGCGATTGATGCATTACCTTAACGGACAGATAATTGGAAAGGAATAACGTACGGGAGAAAGTAAAATTTAAGGAAAATTTGTTATGAAAAGATTTTTAATTTTCTTATTTCTTAGCTTGATCATTTTATCCTTTTCTAATGTCTACCCTGATGACATGGATTGGTGGCGAGAAGCACGTTTAGGATTGTTCATTCATTGGGGTTTATATGCGGTGCCGGCCGGAGAATGGAACGGTGAAAAAGATCACGCCGAATGGATTAGGGATACTGCAGAAATCCCGATTGATGTGTACAACCAGTTCGTCGATCAATTCAATCCTGTCAAGTTTGATGCTGATGAATGGGTGCGGCTGGCAAAAGAAGCAGGAATGAAGTATATTGTAATTACCTCTAAACACCATGACGGTTTTTGCCTGTTTGACTCAAAATACACCGATTTCGACATTATGTCCACGCCATTTAAGCGCGATATTTTGCGTGAACTTGCTGATGCGGCTGCTAAAGAGGGTATCAAATTATGCTGGTATCATTCCATCATGGACTGGCATCATCCTGATTATATTCCGCGTCGCAAGTG
>CAZBBC010000189.1:0-7770 GCA_964489835.1 uncultured Calditrichota bacterium | reverse complement strand
CCCCAGTTTTATCCCGGACCACATAGCAAGAAAAAAAGCCGGCTGCATCCGGATTGGACCGATATTGTAGAACTGGAATATGATAACAAAGAACTGCGTCAAGCGGTGCGGGATGTGATCCGCTACTGGGTCAAAACCTTCGATATCGACGGTTATCGCTGTGATGTTGCCGGACTGGTCCCTTTAGATTTCTGGGAGGAAGTATCAGCCGATCTTCAAAAGATAAAAAAGGATATTTTCTGGCTGGCGGAATGGGAAAGCGCCCGCTTTCATCTGAATGCCTTCCATGCCACCTATGACTGGAGTAACTACTTTTTACTGGAAAATATTTTTAACGGCAAACGTCCGGCCGCCGATGCTTTGACCTGGGCGATCGAAAAAGAAGCCCATTTTCCACGAAATAGTCTACTCCTTCGTTTTACCGAAAATCATGATTTCCAGCGGACCAGAAAAATATTCGGGGCCGATAGTTTTTATCCCTATGTCGTTTTTAATTTTACAATGTATGGTATACCGCTGATTTATTGTGGTCAGGAAATAGGTTTTAAAGAGATAACTCCTCTTTTTGAAAAAGAAACCATCGATTGGAAAGGGAAGGATGAAAAGATTTTTCGCTTTTATCAACGGCTCATTTCGTTGCGGAACAAATACCCGGCGCTGTCATCCCGGGCACTGGAAGCGATCCCAAACAACCAACCCGATGAAATTATTTCTTACCTGAAAAAAGAAGGCAGTGAAGCAATCCTGGTGCTGTTAAATCTGTCAAAAAAAACTACAGAGGTTACACTGGATCTTCCCGACACTTATAAATCCCGGCGCTTTACGGATCTGTTGAACAATCATGCATCCATCAGCGGACAGAAACTGTCCCCATTAAAAATAGAACCGTACGGTTATTATCTGTTAAAAGCGGAATAATGGGGGGAATTTTTGTGAATGGCAGGGGGTTTTAAATTGGGTATAAGGTATAAGGTATAAGGAATAAAGGATTTGGAACTGGGAACTGGGAACTCGGAACTGGGAAACAGATAGTAGTCCCGACAAAAATGTCTCCTTCCAGTCGCCTTGTCGGGATGAAATCGTCCATGATTTCATAAAGCAATAGAATGTCCTGCTTTCGGCTTTCAGCATTCTGCTTTCTACCATGTATACCAATTCCCAATTACTAATTACCAATTACGAGTTCCCAGTTCCCAATTGATAATTATTTGTGATTTTTTGAAGGTAGGACTATATGAGCGATACTTATATCCGCAAAGGTTTTGGCTTAAAAAAGGAGATAGAGGAAACCCTGGAAAAGGAGTACCAGAGTCCTCTGATCGATCAGATTAAAGCGGCCGGTTATGAACTGACCCGGGGTGAGACAACGGTTAAACTGGCTAAAGAATACGGGTTCTGTTACGGGGTTGACCGTTCCATCGATTATGCCTATCAGACCGTAAAAAAATTTCCGGACAAAATCATCTACCTGACCGGTGAAATCATCCATAATCCTTTTGTAAATCGAAGGTTGATTGCAATGGGGGTGCGGTTTCTGAGCGGTCCGTATAACCAGGGAGAAAAAATAGAAGATGTCAAAAGAGAGGATATCGTTATTTTGCCTGCCTTTGGGGTAACGGTTTCTCTA
This sequence comes from uncultured Calditrichota bacterium, assembly GCA_964489835.1. GTDB lineage: Bacteria > Calditrichota > Calditrichia > JAJRVZ01 > JAJRVZ01 > CAZBBC01. Next base: position 6,143 of record CAZBBC010000189.1, on the reverse strand, counting down.
CTTGAACAGTTAAAAAAGACCGGCTGCGTCCTTGTAGATACTACCTGCGGTTCGGTCCTGAATGTATGGAAACATGTCAACCGTTTTAGCAAAGAAAACTATACGGCACTGGTCCATGGCAAATATTATCATGAAGAGACTTTAGCTACTGTCTCCCAGGCGATGATGCATGACGGCGGACGCTATATCATCGTTCGCAATTTTGCCGAAACGGAGATCGTCTGCGATTATATTCGTCAGGGGGGACATCAAGCGGTCTTTATAGATAAATTTGAAAACAAAATCTCTGAGGGATTTGATCCCGATCGTGATCTGCAAAAAATCGGTGTAGCCAACCAAACCACCATGCTGGCCAATGAGTCGCTAAAAATTGCCGAAATGATCAAAGAGGCGATGACCGACCGCTATGGGGTAGAACACATCGATGAACACTTTCGTGCCTTCGATACGATCTGCAGTGCGACACAAGAAAGGCAGGATGCAATCATCGATATGCTGGAAAAAGGGGTGGACCTGACGCTGGTTATCGGCGGTTTTAATTCCTCCAATACCAATAATCTGACTAACATTGCCCAAAAATACGGTCCGGCTTATTATATCGAAGATGCTTCTCATCTTATCGACCGGAAGCGGATCCGACATAAAATTCCGGACAGCACGGATATTGTCACGACCGAAGACTGGCTGCCACCGGGCAAGGCCATCATCGGTATAACCGCCGGTGCTTCGACACCCGATTCGAAAATGGAAGAGGTTGTTGAGAAAATATTCCTACTACGGGGGGCGTAGGTCGTGAAGCGAAAAGCGAAGAGCGAAGAGCGTGAAGCGTCGAGCGTATAGCCCCTTAGGTTTTAAGAAAGCAGTAAGCAGAAAGCAGGTGACCGCCCGGCTTTCTGATCTCTGCATTCTGCTTTCTTCTTTGTAAACCAGTTCCAAGTTCCTAATTACCAATTCCTACAACAATAAACACTTGCTTTTTTGAAGCAGGAGTTATATTTTTTATTTAAGTGTATGGTTCAGTTTCTTTAATCCTGTTTGGGTTTGAAAATATATTCTTAAGGAGGTAAAAGTGGATGAGATACAAAAGGAACTTGTGGATATAGAAAAATCCATTGTTAAATTATTCAACGAGAAAAAAGTTAATGACATCCTCAAATATTTTAGACCTAATTTTATTGGTTTTTCCTCGACAAAATATGAACGTTTGACAAATCTCACACAATTAAAAAAGACCTTCTTGCACTACCTGGATGAAGGGGATGAAGTGACCTATAATATCCAAAAGATAAAAGTGAATATTTATGGAGAATCGGCGTTAACATCTTTTTACTGGACGGTCGAGATTAAGAAGAAAAAGAAAACAAAAACAATCAGCGGACGGGGCAGTCATATATTTTTAATACTCGATGGTGTCTGGCGCATTGTGCATGAACATTTTTCAAAAGCGCATTAGTTGGGTATAAGGTATAAGGTATAGGGTATAAGGAATTTGGAACTGGTAATTGGTAATTAGGAACTGGGAACTCGGAACGGGGAACTAGGAAGCAATGACATAAGATGCTACGAAAAGAAAAGAGAAAAGAGAAAAGCGAAGAGCGTTAATCGTAGAGCGTAGTGCGTGGTGCGTATCGGAGATTGAGGATTTGAGAAAAGAATGCAGTTATTCACGCAGATTTCTTGCATTCAACATTTTACTTTCTTAATACTTTTCGCTTTACGCCCCACGCACCACGCTTCACGCCATTCGCTCTTCCAATCCTAGTTTGTCAATAATCACCAGTTTCTGCCCGTCAAAATCAATCAAACCTTCACGTTTAAAATCATTTAAACTGGCTGTGGTCGTTTCCCGGGTCGATCCGATGAGACTGGCAATGTCATAGTGTGTTAATTTTATATATATATAGGTTTTACCATTTTTATCATAACCATAGGTTTCGTGAAGATGTAATAATAAAGTGGCCAAGCGCTGATAGACGTTTTTAAAAACCAGATCCTCCACTTTCTGACGCAAGTGAAAAAGTTAAAACGTTTTAAATGCCAGATTTTGTCCATCGGATTGCTCCGGATTTATTCTATAAACATTAATCCATTTTTTTAACGGATATTGTCCACCACGAAGAACACGAAGGTCTTATAATAACAATTATTTAGATTTGAAATTATAAAGAAATTCCTACTCAAGTTGTTATATTTTTTTTATTTAAATTCAATAAAAATATCTTCGTGTCCTCCGTGTGCTTCGTGGTTTATCAATTGATCAGATTCGTTAACTCATTCAAATAATAAACAAAAGATTGTAATTTGATAATTGATAATTGGAATTTATTTGGTGCTTGTTATTTGTAATTTGGGATTTTACTCCAAAAAAACAATCAACAGGTGTTAATAAACTAGCCACGCATCGGTATAACCGCTCTGTCTGATTCTCTTAAGGGCTTCCCGCGCTTCCTGTTCTTCCCTAAAAGGACCGACAAATACTTTATACAACGTGCCACTTTTTTCAGAAAATGCGGATAAGCTTAATTGCCCGGTTATTTCATTGATTATTTCTCCCGCTCTACTTTCTGAGCCGGTGGCAATAATCTGAATTTTAAACGTGCCTGTCCCCGTTGCTTCTTCGACCGGCTCATTCAGAGGTTTAGTTTCCACGGCAGGTAAAGTTTCATCCGTATCCGAGGTATCGGCAGGTATTAAAATAGTACGTAAAATTACCCAGGCGCCGGGGAATCCATTTTTTCGAAATTTATCACGCATCGTGTCCGCCTGATAACGATAGGGATAATCGCCAACCTGAACTTTGAGTAATCCCTTGTCTGCCAATAGATATACAGAATCGGAAACGAGATCTGCGGCCTGGGATCGTGAAGATAGGGCATTGAGCGAATCGAGTCCGGCGAATATTTGTATCCGAAAGCCTTCGATTTCTTTAAACTTAGACTTTTGCACCGGTGGCGGATAAATTTCTTTTTTTAGATTAATCGCTTGATCAGGTGCCTGAAAAATAGTGTCCAGAAAGGGATCGCTGATATCCTCTTGCACATAATAAAAAGAACTGTCCACCATTGAGGTCTCATCCGTCTTTGTCATCGTTTTGGGCTGACAGGATAATAATAGTAATAATATGGTAGAAATAAGTAAAATGATGGTGCTTGTTTTCATTGTAATTCCTGTGAGAATAATTGGTAGTGTCAAAAATAACCACAAAGCACACGAAGCAGGCGCAAAGGACACAAAGTTTTTAATATTTTTATTATGTTCGTTATCTTCGCGCACTTCGTGGTTAAATATATGTTGATATTCTGGTTAAACTGCTAGTTTACATCCCCCTGACCCCCTTTTTTGGGGCTGTTGCAGTTTAAGTCTTTTTTATAAAAAAATGCATTATTTTTTTCATTAAAGCAAAATCTATTCCCCCTTAATAAAGGGGGCTAGGGGGTTGTTTATAAATAACATAGAGAAAATTATATCCCCCTTAGTCCCCCTTTTCCAAGGGGGAGACAGATCCTGCTTACAATTAAAGCTGTACGAATAAAGTGTTACTGTAACAGCCCCTTTTAAGGGGGAATGGATTTTGCTTCAACGATAGCATAAATATACTAGTACTTCCGTAGCAATTTGGTGTATGGAAAATACTTGCTTAAAATATGATAATGTTTAAAGCCGTTGCGGGCCATATTTAAGGCGCCAAACTGACACATACCGACACCGTGGCCATAGCCGCCACCGTGTATGGTCAGCGTTGAATCGTTGGGTTGGGTTAGATAAAATAAATTGCTGGGTAAATATTTTCCGGTTGTGCTACTTAAAAATTCCCTGATGGCATAACCGCTGAGAATCAGACTGGTATCTGCATAGGTGACCTGCAGTTCGGAGACTCTCCCGGTTGAATTTCTCTTTAATACTTTCAGATTAAATGAAAGTTGTAATGTATCGGAAACCGCATGATTTAAAAGACTCCGTCCATATTTCATGAAAAATCTATTATCCAGCACAGAAAACGTTCGTGTCTCTTCCCAGCGGAAAAGTGGTGAAATGCTGCAGGAGAAAACATCACCGACGGCATCGATACTTCCCTGCAAATAGGGTAAATGGCCATCGGGAAATATATTTTCGACTGCTTCTGTCCGGCCGCCGCACGTCGAATGGTAATATACCGTGGCCGGTTGACCATGATAGGTAATAATGACCGCACGCGTATCCGCCACCGCCTGATCGGCGAGTTCCGAATACCTGCTATAGCCATCATAAACCTGATCTTCAACCGTGGCTGTAAGATCATACGGCCCATCTTTATTTTTTTCGATCTTCTTCAGTGCATATGTTCGGGCACATATTGCCTGGGCTTTGATCGCTTCATAGTCCTCCCGACTGGTTGTCGGGATCTCTGCCGGGACCACGCCCCTTAAATATTCTTCAAGTAAAATTTTGTTTATTAAGTAAACTGATTTTTCCGTGGCCGGTTGGAAATAAACAGAACCGGCATACTCTTTCCCTAGAAATATAAAACGGCTTTTTTTGTCCAGGGGTTCCAGGATGATTGGAAAATACTGACGGTAGAGAAGATTACGATTCTGGTTGTACAGTTGCAGACCACTCGCTAGTGGTTGAATATAGAGATTCCGGTTGCGTTCACCAAATTCATAACGGGCTTCCTCAGATTGCAGAGCAAAACTACCGGTAAAACCCAGCGAATCTCTGGAAGAAATAGTCGCCAGTAATACGCGAACGAAAGGGCCTGTATCGGAAATCGGTTTTTTTACCTGGGGAATACAAGCAACGTATAGAATACTCAGAGCAGTAACTATAACTGATTTAACAAGTGTATTTTTAAACATGTTAATTTTCCGTTAATGATAAAGCCGAATACCAATGCGCATATATAGACCGGACATATCGATTTCTGTCCGCAACGGGAGTCCTTCCGTTGTTTCACCTTCATCCGTTGAGGGTGCACTTCCGAAATAACTTAATTCGCCAAAGAAATCTGAGGCACGACTAAGCGGTAAAGATACACCGGCGCCTATCTGCCAGGCAAAACCGGTAAAAAAACCACTGTTTTCAATATTCAGTTTGTAATTGGTGTCGTTGTTCCATAAAAAGGTATAACCGAGACCCCCGCTGATACGCAAATCAAGTTTAGGGGCGATCTGGCTCAGATAAATGATCTTAAACATAACGGGCAGCATTTTAGTTGAATTTTCAATTTCCGTTGCCGAGGTTGTGGTGCCTCCTGTTGACTTAACTACACGATCTTTAGTAAAGGTTCTCCAAAAATAATTGGCCTCAAAAGCCCAGCCAATATTCTCATCAACAATCTTCCCTTTGCTGATGCCAACGATAAAGCCGTTATCCATATCCTGCGGGAATAAGACTCCCCCATTTACCTCTATCGTGCTATTTTGACTGTAAACACTCTGAAAAAAAAATAACGGTACGATGGATGCCAGGATGATTTTTTTCATATTTCATTCTCCACTCTATTAATATTTTGCTGAACGATTATTAGGAGAAAACAAGAATAATTCATGCTAATGTTTTAAACGTTTGAACGATAACCGTTTACACACCTTGCCAGAATTTAAGATGCAATTTATAAAAAACTAAGATTTAATTCTAATATTAAAGGGATTATGTTACATAACCCGATTAATTTATGAATTTCATATTTATCATATGGTATCAATTAAATCCCCCCTTAAAAAAGGGGGTTAGGGGGATGTAAATAAATAACATAGAAGAGTATATATCCCCCTTAGTCCCCCTTTATCAAGGGGGAGACAGATCATGCAAATCTGATAAATTGTGCCAATAAATCAAATCTGCAACAGCCCCATTAAAGTGGGTTAGCCCCCTTTATTAAGGGGAAGACTTAATATTGCTATACGATAGATCAAAATTAATGGATTAATCAGGGGTAGGCCCAAAAAGATCTCCATAGAATATTAAATTTTATTTAATTGGTTGATTCTGTCTATCTCAATATCTATCTTATTTGCACCTGAAAAAGATCTGTTTTGACTGGTTGATTCTATGTTTAGAGGCAAATAATTCGGTATCGTGATCACCCAAATGGACTATAAAGAGATGCCAAATTAATATACTGGAGTATATATGAGTAATCTTACCGCATTAATTTTGGGAGG
>CAZBBC010000188.1:2735-7954 GCA_964489835.1 uncultured Calditrichota bacterium | reverse complement strand
ATGGGCAATTTACCGGCGAAGACACTGGAATTGGCCCGTTTAAAACGTCAACAAAAGGTCCATGAAGAAACCTATACAATGATGCTTTCCAAACTGGAAGAAACAAAAATTACCCAGGCCGGGAAATCCGGTAATATCACAGCGCTGGATGTGGCCATTGAACCGATCAGTCCGGTCAGTCCTAATAAAAAACTGAATATAATGCTTGGTATGTTGATCGGTCTGGGCCTCGGATTGGGTATTGTCTTTGTTAAAGAGTATTTTGATAACACCATCAAAACGGTTGACGAAGTAGAAAAGCTCGGATTCAACCTGTTAGGGTTGATCCCAAAAATCGAGGAAGAGGCGGTCGATAAAAAGAGAAAAGCGCAATGGGAAGACGAAGGACAGGAAATTGAATCGCGTCTGATCACCCATTTCGATCCCAAATCACCCATTTCCGAAGCCTACCGCACCCTGCGCACAAACCTTGCCTTTACCCGGGTAGATAATCCGATGAAAACGATTCTGGTCACCAGTGCCGGACCAAAAGAGGGTAAATCTACCACGGTTGCCAATCTGGCGATTACTCTGGCCCAGCTGGGATCACGGGTCGTCCTGGTTGACTCGGATCTGAGACGACCGGTTATCCATTCTATTTTTGGACTGATTAAAGATAATGGCCTGACCAATTATCTTCTGGATAATGTACCCTATGAAAAAGTGCTCAGAAAATCCCTTCTGGATAATCTGTTCATCGTTCCCAGTGGTATTCTTCCTCCCAATCCATCCGAGTTGTTGGGATCGACAGCGATGGAAAATTTTCTCAAACGGCTGAAGGCGGATTTCGATGTCATTCTCTTTGATAGTCCGCCGGTGATTGCCGTCACCGATGCCGCGATCCTGTGTAGTAAGGTGGACGGGGCTATTCTGGTGATATCCGCAGGAACAACCGATCGTGAAGCGGTTATACGGGCAAAATCCTTGCTGGAAAATGTCAATGCCCGGGTCGTCGGTGCTCTGTTAAACAATGTGGATATCAGCAGTGGCTACGGCTCTCATTATTACTATTCTTACTATCACTATTATTATGGCGGGCGTTCCAAAAAGGAAAAACGGGCCAGACGCAAGCGAATGGCGTAGGGCATGTAGAGGCGCATTGCATGCGTCTTATGGGTAAGGGTATAAGGTATAGGGAATAAGGGTATAAGGTATAAGGTATAGGGAATAAGGTATAGGGTATAAGGGAATAAGGTATAGGGTATAAGTATCTAGTTGGGAATTAGGAACTGGCTAAATCATGGATGATTTAGTCCCGGTAAGTCGTCCGGAGGACGACATCATTTATCGGGAGAACTTGGAATTTCCCCGTAGGGATTTACAATTAGTAGTTTTCATTATAAACTAACATTGGAAGAATAATATGAAATTATCTGTTTTTGGTAGTGGATATGTAGGTCTTGTGGCCGGAAGCTGCTTTGCTGATGTGGGTAATGAGGTGATTTGTGCGGATGTTGATGAAAATAAAATTGAGATGCTCACCCAGGGGAAAATCCCCATTTACGAGCCCGGTCTTACCGATATCGTTCATCGAAATGTTAGAGAAGAAAGGTTATTTTTTACTACCGACTTAAATGCAGCGGTGCAGAAGTCCAAAATATTATTTATTGCTGTTGGAACACCACCAGATGAAGACGGATCGGCTGATTTGCGGCATGTGCTGAATGTGGCAAAAACGATCGGTCAGGCGATGAATGAGAGTAAAATTATCGTCAATAAAAGTACGGTCCCGATTGGGGCAACAGAAAGGTTACATGCTGAAATCGAGAAATACGCAAAACATGAATTTACCGTCGTTTCCAACCCGGAATTTTTAAAGGAAGGCGCAGCGATCGATGATTTCATGAAACCGGACCGGGTGATTATTGGAAGTTCTGATCCTCAATCCAGGGAAATCATCAGGGATCTTTATCTTCCCTTTGTACGCACAGGCAAACCAATTATTTTAATGGATGAGCGCAGTGCCGAATTGACCAAATATGCCGCCAATGCCATGCTGGCAACAAAGATCTCTTTTATTAACGAAATGGCTAATATGTGTGAAAAAGTGGGAGCCGATATTCATATGGTTCGAAAAGGGATCGGAGCCGATAGTCGTATCGGACCCTATTTTATATTCCCCGGTGTCGGATACGGGGGTTCCTGTTTCCCTAAAGATGTGAAAGCGATCATTAAGACGGCCACCGAAAATGACTTCCGGCTGAGTGTCCTGGAAGCGGTTGAATCGGTTAATAACCGTCAAAAAACTGTATTAATGGAAAAAATTAAAACCTATTTTAACAATGATTTGACCGGAAAAGTGATTGCCATGTGGGGACTTTCCTTTAAACCACGAACAGATGATATGCGGGAAGCGCCGGCAATTGATATGATTAAAGCATTGGTAAATGAAGGTGTCAGAGTCCAGGCACATGATCCTGAAGCGATGGACGAAGCCGAAGGAATTTTTAAAAATTGGATTGGTGATAAACTTCTTCTTTATAAAAAACGCTACGAATGTCTGGAAAAAGCTGATGGTCTGGTAATAATGACTGAGTGGAATGAATTTAGAGAACCGGATTTTTTATTGATAAAAGAAACCTTAAATCATCCTGTTATATTTGACGGAAGAAATTTATATGAACCGAAGCGGGTGTTAAAAACAGGTATTGATTATTTCTGCATTGGCCGTAGAACTAATTTTTCATTTAACCCGGTTAATTTATAACGCAGTGATGCTGCAATCAAAGATATTCATAACTGACCCTCCCCCAGCCCCTCCCTATCCGGCTTCGCCGGATAGGGAGGGGTGTCGACCCCCGACTTGGTCGGGGGGAGACGGGGTGGGTCATTTATTCAAAGCCGGATAATCCGTGGATAAAAGTTTTTTAAATTTTTGATAGAATAACAAAGTTATTTTTTACACAGCCAAAGTATTTATAAGGATTTAAAATGGAATTGCTTAATAAAATTGAATCGAAACAAGCGACAATCGGTATTGTTGGTCTTGGATACGTGGGATTACCTTTGCTGATGGAATTTGTTGAACAGGAATTTTCAACGATCGGCTTTGATATTGATGAGAAGAAGGTTATACAATTAAACAAAGGCAAGTCCTATATCAAACATATTGCCGATGAGCGGATTGTGAAAGTTGTTGAGAGCCGTTTATTCGAAGCCACGGCTGATTTTTCAAGAATTAAAGAAGTAGATTGTATCCTTATTTGTGTTCCGACACCGCTAACCCGGTATCGCGAACCGGATCTTAGTTATATCGAAGGAACCTCGGAAACACTATCGAAGTATATTCGAAAAGGTCAATTGATAGTTTTGGAAAGTTCCACTTATCCCGGAACGACGGAAGAGGTAATGAAACCAATCCTGGAAAAATCCGGGCTTAAAGGTGATGTTGATTTCTGGGTGGCTTTTTCGCCGGAAAGGGAAGATCCCAATAATCCGAATTTTAATACGCGAACGATACCGAAAGTGGTTGGCGCCAATACAGTAGAAGCAAGACAATTGGTTTCAGCATTATATAATCAGGTGATTGTGCAGACGGTACCTGTATCCAGCAGTCAGGCAGCGGAAGCCACTAAATTATTGGAAAATATATTCCGCAGTGTGAATATTGCCCTTGTCAATGAGATGAAAATTATCCTGGACCGGATGGGTATTGACGTTTGGGAAGTTATCGAAGCAGCCAAGACCAAACCTTTCGGATTTATGCCCTTTTATCCCGGTCCCGGACTTGGTGGACACTGCATACCCATCGATCCATTTTATCTGACCTGGAAAGCCAGAGAATATGAAATGAACACACGTTTTATTGAACTGGCGGGAGAAATAAATACGAGCATGCCCCACTGGGTGATACGTAAAGTAATGGATGCCTTAAATGATCGCAGTAAAAGCCTGAATGGATCCAAAATACTGATTTTGGGAGCCGCCTATAAAAAAGATATCGATGATCCCCGCGAGTCACCGTCTTTTAAATTGATGGAAATACTGATAGAGAAAGGTGCCCTGGTTGATTATAACGATCCTTTTATTCCGGAATTACCGCATATGAGAATGTATGATATTAAACGCCGCAGTGTGGAATTAAGCGCGGAAAATCTGGCGAAATATGATTGTGTCCTGGTTTCTACCGATCATACGGTCTATGATTTCGATTTTATCGTCAAACATGCCCAACTGGTAGTGGATACGCGTAATGCGTCTGTGAATGTTTCCACCGGTCGTGAAAAAATTGTGAAAGCATGATCGGGCTGGAGACTTAACCGGTGGCCGTTGACCTGCACACCCATACCACCCACTCCGATGGCACCTTTACGCCCGAAAATCTGATAAAACTGGCAAAAGAGCAGCAGTTAAGCGCTATTGCGATCACCGATCACGATATTGCTACGGCAAATGAAGAAGGCTTATATTACAGTAAAAAGCTCGGTCTCAATTATATTCCCGGAGTTGAATTAAGCATCCGTCATGAACTCCCGGGAAGCGGACACCTGCACCTCCTCGGTTTATTTATCGATCATAAGAATCATACCCTGAACAAAGCCCTTGATTATTTGCGGGATGAGCGTTCCAAACGAAATCAGATTATACTGACCCGACTGGAGGAACTGGGTAAACCGATTTCCATGGAGGAACTGCAACAGGAAGCGGGAGCGGGAAGTGTGGGCCGGCCGCATATCGCCCGCCTGATGATGAAAAAAGGTTATGTTTTAAACGTCAAGGAAGCTTTTCGGCAATTTCTGACCAATGGAGCGCCTGCTTATGTCGACAAGGAAAAGCTGGAAGCAGCCCGGGCGATTGATTTGATTCATGATGCCGGTGGTATAGTGATCATTTCACATCCGTTCAGTCTGGGTTTCAGGTTGTATGCCGATATTGCCGATGAGATCATCTCCTTAAAAAAAATGGGATTAGAAGGTATCGAGGTTTATTACCCCAGTCACAGCAAAAATATCATCCATTGGTTACAAAAATTTGCCAGGGATAACGATCTTTTAATGACCGGTGGATCTGATTTCCATGGGGCGGTTAAACCGGAAATTCAGCTCGGGTCCGGCTATGGAGATCTGCTAGTTCCTGATCAGGTTTATTGGGACCTGGTGGCCTACATGGACCAGCGGGGATAAATTGTAGAGGCGCATTGCATGCGCCTTTGGGTATAAGTAAGAAGTAAGAAGTAGGAA
>CAZBBC010000188.1:0-2635 GCA_964489835.1 uncultured Calditrichota bacterium | reverse complement strand
GAAGGGAAGAGAAAGGAGCGTGTAGAGGCGCATTGCATGCGCCTTTGGGTATAAGTAAGAAGTAAGAAGTAGGAAGCGAGAAGGGAAGAGAAAGGAGCGTGTAGAGGCGCATTGCATGCGCCTTTGGGTATAAGGTATAAGGTATAAGGATCTAGTTGGGAATTAGGAACTGGGAATATTAGGATAAAACGTGATAAACAAAACCCCGGTAGGGGTGAAATATTTGTAGCCCGGTGCGAAGCACCGGGTTCGAGCAGATCCCAAAACATCAAAGCCCCGTAGGGGCGAAATGTAATATGTCGGACGTGAAACGAGAAACATTTGGTGAGTGAAAAGAGCAGAGATGAGAGATCTCTCTCCACGCTCTTCGCTTTCTTCGTGCACTTTGTGGTTTAAATAATTCGTGTTAATTCGTGGATAAAAACTTAGCGGCCTTTGCATTAACATTTCGCCTTTGCGGTTAAGAAATAGGGGAAAAATCATATGGTCCCAAAAGGCTTTACCGTCTGGTTAACCGGTCTCTCAGGATCCGGTAAAACAACCATCAGTCAGGTATTAAGTGAGAAGATCCGGGCGCGGGGCAGAAGTGTGGAACTTCTGGATGGTGACATGGTGCGAAAAAATCTGAGCCAGGGGCTTGGGTTCAGTAAGGAGGACCGGGATCATAATATTCGCCGCATCGGTTTTGTCGCTCATTTATTAACCCGTAACGGTGTGGCTGTCATTTGCGCGGCTATATCACCGTATCGGGCAATCCGGAATGAAAACCGCCAGCTGATTGGCAATTTTATTGAAGTCCATGTAAAAGCTTCCCTGGAAACCTGTGAAAAGCGGGATGTAAAAGGTCTGTATAGCAAGGCGCGGGCCGGTGAAATAAAGGATTTCACCGCTGTTTCCGATCCCTACGAAACTCCGGATCACCCGGAGGTTGTCTGTGATACAGAAAAAGAGACAGTAGAAGAATGTGCGGAAAAGATCATGGCTATACTGGAACAAATGGGATACCTTCCACCCTCCGGAAAGACAGCTAACGATGAGGCGTTGCGCCGGCGGCTAAAGGGGTTGGGGTATCTGTGAGCGACAGCCGGCGGATGTTTGTTCTGGCACTCGACGGTGTGCCTTATACCCTGTTAAAAAGCTTTATAAACGACGGCTTGATGCCCAATTTGAAACAACTGACCGGGAATCAAAACTTTCGCCCGATGCGCTCCGTCCTTCCTGCGGTTTCCTCCGTTGCCTGGTCCACTTTTATGACCGGCAAAAGTCCCCTGAATCATCGTATTTTCGGATTTATCGAACGTAATCCGAAAACGATGGATGTTTTTATACCAACCGCCGCCCACCAACACGGCCCGACCCTTTGGGAATATCTGTCTCTAAAGAAAAAACGTGTCTTCGTTATGAATGTGCCGGTTACCTATCCGCCGCGAAAAGTCAACGGAATCCTGATCGGCGGCTTCCTGGGAACCGATATCACTCAGAATACGTATCCGGCGGCCCTTGGAACAGAATTGGAAAAAAGTGGATATCGTATCGATGTGGATACGGTCAGGGCCAGGGAAGATCTGGATGGATTCATCCGGGATCTTGGGTATACCTATGATCAGCGGGTGAAAACACTATGGAAATTCTATCATCAGGAATCCTGGGATTTTTTTATGGCCCATATCATGGAAACCGATCGTTTGCATCATTTTCTCTGGGAATATTGGGAAAACGGTGAAAGTCCCTATGTCGGAATATTTGTCGATCTCTATCAAAAAATTGATGATCTGATCGGTCGTCTGGCCGACACACTTCCGGCAAATATGGAATTAATGATCCTTTCAGATCACGGATTTACCACCCTGAAAAAGGAAGTGTTCGTCAACAAATGGTTGTATGATCATGGATTATTAAAGTTCAGAGGGGCGGAATCCCCGGATTCTTTGCATCATATCCATCCCGACAGCATCGCCTACAGTCTGATCCCGGGTCGAATCTATTTAAATGTTCAAGGGCGGGAGAAAACGGGCAGGATCAGGCCGGGATTGGAATATGAGAAAATACGACATGATATTAAAACAAGTATTGGGCAGATGATCGATGCGTCAACGGGGGAACGTCTGGTAAAGTTCGTGTATACTCCGGAGATGTTATATCGGGAAGAACATCACCAATTTAACGATAACGCCGGTCGGTGGGATCGTGACGATGCTTATTTATCTTTTGCACCGGATCTGATTATCGAGCCGGAAGATGGTTATGATTTTAAGGGGAATCTCTGGCGGCGGGACCTGACAGAAAAAGGTCCGATCGTTGGTACACATACATGCGACAATGCGTTTATGCTGGTCCGGGACCGGGTATTGACCGAAGAATCATTTTCTATCCTCGATGCGATGCCGACTATTCTGGATTTGATGCAGATCCCGATACCGGATTATGTGGAGGGAAGAACGGTTGTTGTGTAGAGACGCATTGCCATGCGTCTTATCGCTCTAAGTTATTATTTTCTTTTGAATAAGTGATAAAATTGGGGTAAATTTAAAAGATATATTCTTACACAAAATGCTCCTCTATCGCTGCAATTCCGTCGTACGGATTGTAATTGACGGGGCGGAGCTGTAGTTGGAAGTAGGGAGTAAGTAGGGAA
>CAZBBC010000187.1:0-7995 GCA_964489835.1 uncultured Calditrichota bacterium | reverse complement strand
GAGGCGTTGAAAGAAGCTAAACATGCCTTAAAAAAAGAAGAAGTACCTGTAGGGGCAGTCGTTGTTCTTGAAAATAGAATCATCGGGCGCGGGTACAATCAGGTTGAGATGCTTCAGGATCCTACTGCTCACGCGGAGATGATCGCCCTGACTGCTGCCACGAATACGATGGGGGACAAATGGTTGTTGGATGCTACTGTATATGTAACGATTGAACCCTGTACGATGTGTGCCGGGGCTATGATACTGGCACGTATTAAACGGCTGGTCTATGGAGCGCCTGAAATTAAAACCGGTGCACATTCCAGTATTTTTAATTTATTGGAGGATCCGCGGGTAAACCACCGGATAGAAGTCATACCGGGTATACTGGAGGTAGAATGCAGCCATTACATGTCTCTCTTTTTTAAAGAAATGAGAAAAAGAAATTAATCCCATAATAAAGAAAACAGTTGCATGTTTCTGGGCTTTTAAGTATATAAAATCTATCATGAGTGCCCGGTTAAAACTTTAATCATTAGCAATTATCACCAGAATATAAACTGGACTAGAGCTATAATAAACATAGAGACTTAATTTAAAGAACTCACCCTAAATCCCTCTCTTGGAAAGAGAGGGACTTTAGGGAGCCCCTTCTCTTTTCAAGAGAAGGTCAAAGATGCGGCTTAGACGCAGGTTTGGGGATGAGTTTTTTTAAACCGGACACTAATGAAAATCTATACTTAATAAGTTCATCACATCTATTAAAATAATTTTATTTTTGAGATATAGTCTCAAATATTTTATATTGAATATATTAGGGCTCATGGAAACTATGTATTTGATATAACTGATGGCATAACATTTACTAAGAGCCATTCTCCTGCCAATAACATTTCGATCATAAATATAATCGGTTATTATTTTAGTGGGGTTCTTATGTCTTCTTCAGGTAAGCAGCTAGCCTTTTGGTTTATATTTTTTGTCAGTATCTCGGTCATTTTTGCGCAGGAAGCGGAGAAACTACGTATCGCCATTCTCGATTTCAACAATACCGGCGGATTATCCAAACAAGAGACGGTAACCCTCGGTAACCGCTTGAGTTCGATGCTTGTAAAAACCGATGCTTTCATTGTTCTGGAACGCGGGCAGATGGATGATATCCTTGATGAGCAGGGATTTCAGCAAACCGGATGTACCACCACCGAATGCGCGGTTGAGATGGGTGAACTGCTGAATGTTGAAAAAATGATCAGCGGTTCCATCGGAAAATTAGGCCAGACGTACACGATCGATCTTTCCCTGATAGATGTAAAAACGGCGAGAATTGAAAAGTCATTCTTCCGTGATTTCAAAGGAGAAATCGATGGTTTATTAAATCTGATGCAGGTGATCTCCAATCAGATCGCTGAAATTTCCGAAGGCACTCCCGCAACAGCTGTGCCTGCCGCGGAACAGGTCAACCTGCGTATCCTATCCGATCCGGAAGGGGCGAAAGTTTTTATCGATAACAGGGAAGCAGGAAACACACCATATCGTGGGAAGGTCCGAAAAGGCATGACGGTTAACCTGAGAGTTGAAAAAGAGAATTATAAGAACTGGCAGAAGACTTTTACAGTTAAGGAAGATGTTGAAGTGGAAGCGGAATTAGTGTATACCGAAGCCTATAAAAAGGCGACGGGCGCGGATGAGGGGGGAATCAGTGCCTGGGTATGGATCGGCGGCGGGGCCGTACTGGTTGGTGGTGCTGCCGTCCTCCTGATGTCCGGTGGGGGGGATGATACGCTTCCTGAAGAAGGAGATCAGGGATTTCCTGTGCCGCCGGGAAGACCGTAAATCTGTTATAATAAACAAAAACTTTGTTATATTAGAAAATGACAAATGACAAATCACAAATCACAAATATCAAATAAATTCCAAATTACAATTTCGAAATTACAATCAATCATATTTCAGTCGTTGTTATTTTTAAAATTGATGATTATTTGTTATTTGCTAATTGTAATTTGATATTTGTATACAACCATTGGTTCCATTATGAATATAACATTATTTTGTATGGAGATATTAAAGATGAACGTTTTTAGATTAAAAATAGTATTATTTCTATTGATAATTTTTGCTCTGTGTCCTCAAGGCTATAGTCAGGATCCGGCAGAACAAGACTCGCTGACGCTGATTGCCCTGTATGAGAGCACGAACGGAGCCAATTGGACAAATAATACTGGTTGGTCAAATCCCGAGCAGCGGCTCGACACATGGCATGGCGTTTCGGTCAATGTGATAACACGTCGGGTGACCCAACTCTCTCTAGGCAGTAACAATCTGAGCGGGCCTCTCCCCGATGCTATCGGTAATTTGACTGAAATGGATCGCTTGTTCCTGGATAATAATAACATCACCGGACCACTGCCCACAACCATCGGTGCATTGACAAAACTGACATATTTTCAATTCTGGAATACTCAAATCAGCGGAACGATACCGGTAGAAATTACCCAATTAAAAAGTTTGCGAAATATATACATGTCTAACAGTATGTTGGAAGGTCCCATTCCGGCTGGATTAGATAGTCTGGTAAATTTGGAAGTTTTGAGCTTTGGCGGTAACAATCTTTCCGGTCCCATTCCTGCGGAGTTGGGGAATTTACCCAATTTAAATAGTCTGTACCTGGAGGAAAATCAACTGTCTGGTCCGATCCCACCGGAATTGGGTAATTTGAGCCAACTGAATACATTATGGTTACAGGATAATCAATTATCCGGAACCATACCGAACGAGCTTTATTTTTTGCCAAAACTTGATCATCTCAGACTGCAAAATAATTTACTAAAAGGGGATATTCCGGCAGATATAGTAAATTTGACCAGTTTGAATACTCTTCAGATACAGCAGAATGATTTCACCAGCTTTCCTGATATTTCTGCCCTAGCTCCAATGTCAACGCTGGACCTTAGCGAAAACAAATTAGATTTCAGACATATTGAACCCAATGTCGGGGTCGCTTCCACGTTTCAGTATTATCCACAGGATTCACTTGGAGAAACTATTGATCGGCTGGTCTATGTCGGTGATGTTATTCAATTGGAGACTTCCGCCGGGGGAAATAGCACGTTGTATCAGTGGAAAAAATTCGGTGCAAATATTGATATACCCTCTGCCGATAGCGTTCTTTTGATATCTCCTGTTACCATCGGTGATGCTGGTATATATACCTGTGAAATTACCAACACTTTAGCACCACTCCTAGTTTTATATACACGACCGATCACTGTAAGAGTGGAATATACCCCCAGGCAGCTTGATTCCTTGGCATTGGTAGATCTCTATAACAGCACCGGCGGACCTTTATGGAGCACCAATACGGGCTGGTTGACCGATGCCGACATCGATGGCTGGTGGGGTATATCTACTCTTAATGGCAGGGTGAAACAGATCAATTTAGGCGTTAACAACCTGACAGGAACCTTACCCGCCAGTATTGCTGATCTTGATAAACTGGCCAATTTACTTCTGAGTAATAATTCTATTAAAGGGGGAATTCCTCCCGAGATTGGCAATATGTTTAATTTGGACAATATATGGATTAATGGAAATAACCTCGACCAGGCCATTCCCGATGAAATTACCAATCTAACCAATCTGAGGGCGCTTCATCTGGAATATAATCAGATTCCCGGTACCATACCGGCTAATATTGGCAATATGACCCAGCTGGAGGTTCTGGCACTGGCTCATAATCAACTCACAGGAAATATTCCGGCCAGTATTACCAATTTACAACACCTCTCTTCATTATGGTTAACGAACAATGATCTCTCCGGACCGCTGCCGGAAAACATCGGTGATATTACCACATTGAAATCCATATCTCTGGATATGAACTCTCTGGATGGTCCAATCCCTTCCAGTATTGGAAAACTTTTAATGCTAGAATCGTTTGATATTACTTCTAATGATTTTAAGGGTGCTGTTCCGGATAGCATTACAAAATTGCTTCTTTTACAAGAACTTTCAGTGGCGGATAACCGATTAACAGACCTCCCTGATCTTTCTCCTATGAGTGAAAATCTGGCGGAATTAAAAATTGAGGTGAATAATTTTACATTTGAAGATATTGAACCAAATATGACTGTCGCCAACTCAACATTTACATATATTCCCCAGGATAGTGTTGGAGAAATACGGGATACAACAGTCGTCAGTGGTTCATCGCTTACCATTTCCGCCGGTGTGGGTGGAGAAAATAACCAATACTTATGGTATAAAAATGGCATAAGTCTGACGGCAGAAACTGGTGCTAATCTGGTTCTCGATCCCGTTGATGAAAGCCGAACTGGTTCTTACCATTGTGAGGTGACCAATACAGTGGTTACCGGACTTTCGATATATACCCGGCCCGTGCGGGTGTGGATCATTGGAGCGCCGCTTGTGACAACCGATCCGGCGACTAATATCAGCACCAGTTCAGCGATGCTAAACGGAAAGGTAAATCCTAGCGGACTGACGACAACGGTTACTTTTTACTTTAGTACCGATCAGTCCACCTGGACCCCTATAACAGCCACACAAAGTCCGCTTGAGGAAAGCGGGGAGCAATTGGTCTCAGCCACATTAACAACCTTATCTGAGAATACCGCTCATTGGTTTTACGTAAAAGCTACAAACAGCCAGGGAAGTAAAACAGGAGCTACGCTTTCCTTCACTACACTGTCGCTGGCCACTGCGCCGACGGTATCAACCAATAATCCCTCAAGCATCAGTTCCACCTCTGCCGTTTTAAGCGGAACCGTCAATCCCAATGATCTGTCTACCGATGCTTATTTTCAATTCAGCGATAGTGTATCGGTTACGATCGATCAAAGTACGCCATTGAGTGGGACCGATGACATCAATGTTACCGGAACGGCAACAGGACTCAGTCCAGGCACGAATTACCAGGTACGTTTGGTAGCCACTAACAGCTCCGGGAGGACCAATGGGAACTGGGTTAATTTCCAGACCACAGCCGCTACTCCCGGTCCTACAGCGGTTACATTAAAAGCTGATCAGGTTTCAGAGAATGGCGCACGCTTGCGGGGGCTGGTGAATCCGAACGGATTAGAAACAAATGTTGAATTCGAGTGGGGAACCACGACTGCTTATGGTAATTCAGTGGTAGCCGTTCAAAGTCCTGTTTCCGGAACCACTGAATTAAGCGTGAATGTTGCGATCATCGGTTTAACCGCTAACAGGACCTATCACTATCGGGTGAAAGCTAATAATACCCAGGGTACGGCTACCGGGAGTGACCAGAGCTTTTTGACCGCTTTTGCGCCGGTCGTTCTGAATGGTCCGTCAAACGGCAGTAATAATATCAGCATAAAACCGACTTTCACCTGGGTGGATGTTTCGGGTGCACCCGGATACTGGTTACAAGTGTCGGATAACGCCACTTTAAGCAATATCATTGTCGACGCAAACGCCCTTCAAAGTAATTCTTTTACGCCATCTAGTACATTGGAATTTCAAACCACTTATTACTGGCGGGTAACGGTCGATGGGGGCGGCATTCCTGAAAATTGGTCGGAAACCTGGTTGTTTACCACTGCTGCCTATCCAACGGATATACCGATTGCGACGACATTTACATTTCCATCCAACGATAGAAATGATCAGTATTCAGCAACCGATTATCGCCTTATCGGTCTTCCGGGAGATCCCAAACTGGATCTGACCGATATTTTTGGCGCTGCCGTTAAGGAAAAATGGATTGCCTACTGGGATAATGGTCAATCAATTGATTATCTGGTTGAATATAATAATAGTAGTAATTTCAAATTTGAAACCGGAAAGGCTTTTTGGATCATCTATAACGGATCGTTGCAGATCAATCGCCAGGTTAGTTCCGCACCCATTAATTCGGAGAAAGAGGTAGAAATCACGTTGCATGCCAGCTGGAACCTGATTACCAATCCTTTTGATTCTAATATTGACTGGCTGTTGGTACAGTCGCTCAACGGCATCAGCCAGCCCTTGTACCGGTTTAACGGCAGTTTTTCGACCACCAATACCATGATACACTATGAGGGTTATTATTTCTTTAATGAATCGGGTTTAGATAAACTACGAATCCCGATGTCCGCCGGTCAGTTAAAACCGG
Organism: uncultured Calditrichota bacterium; assembly: GCA_964489835.1. GTDB lineage: Bacteria > Calditrichota > Calditrichia > JAJRVZ01 > JAJRVZ01 > CAZBBC01. The sequence continues at coordinate 1,874 of CAZBBC010000187.1, read as the reverse complement.
TTGTTAGGGACGGTCTGGGTTGGAAAGTTGGGATCGCATTAACCACCGGAAAATGGGAAGATACCTCCGCCCGGATCGGATATGCGGAAGACGCAAAAAAGGATCTGGATCGCTTTGATTACCGGAAACCGCGGGCGGTGGGAGCGATTCCCAGTGTTAGTTTTTTACGTCCGGAATGGGATGAGACATTCCCTGTTTTTGCCAGTGATATCCGGCCCCGGATCGATGGGATGGAAGTCTGGGATTTTCAGGTATATGCGCCGTATCAAAACCGGTCGATTTTGTCCTTTCCGGGACTGGAAGATGTACCGGATGACTATGCCGTCTACCTGATTGACAGGACACGAATGGTGTCTGTCGATTTAAGACAGGAAGCAACCTATGCCTTTTTTACGGCGCCGGATGTATCAGAGTTTGAACTGGTTATTGGAGAGGCGGCAGAAGTTATGGATAAGGTTAGTCAGGTGCTACCGGCCACATTCGCCTTAGATCAGAATTATCCCAATCCCTTTAATCCGTCGACGACCATCACCATACAATTACCTGAAAAGAGCGGGGTAAACCTGAAAATTTATAATCTGCTAGGCCAGGAAATGCTGGAAGTTTACGATGGCAGTCTGGCCGCCGGCAGGCATTTCTTTACCTGGAACGGGGTGAACCGTGCCGGACAGAAGCTTTCCTCGGGTGTGTATATTTATGTAATGACGACGAATAACGGCAAGCGATTTGCGAAAAAAATGGTGATGATTAAGTAGTGGTTGATTTATTTATTTTGACAGGATTAACAGGATAAATACGATAATACAAAAATAATAAATCAGCAGAATCTTAATCCCCCCTTAAAAGGGGATGTTGCAGTTTAGGTTATTTTTGAGCAAAAGTTCATTTGTGCTATCGATTAAGCAAAATCTATTCCCCCTTAGAAAAGGGGGTTAGGGGGTTGTAAATAAATAACATAGAAGAGTATATATCCCCCTTAGTCCCCCTTTATCAAGGGGGATACAGATCATGCAATTCTGATAAATTGTGCCAATAAATCAAATCTGCAACAGCGCCAAAAAAGGGGGGATAGGGGGTTGTTTACTATTCAAAGCAGAAGGAAAATCCACCACTGACACATCTTTCTTATCGATGAAATCTTTTATCCAAATCTATAGTCTTAAATCTGAGCTGATATACCGATACTCAGGTTGATTATATGCACGTCAAACCTTGACGATGTTATATACATCATTCACGACCAGGGTGGGGCCGGCATCATCAATACTTCATAGCTACTGCACCGATGCCATTGTGATGAAAAATATAGTGTAAACAGGTGCCATTGAATGCCACCTCCAAGACCTAAAATATGACATCTGGCCTTTTCTTGGGAAGATGTAAAAATGTATTCGCCAATATCTGCCGGTACAGATTTGCTTTCATACATGACGTACAACGGAAGGATGATTGTATTAATTCGGAATTTATACTCAATACCGGCAGAAATGGATGATACACCTGTGTCCTGTCCATGCATCCACTTGTATCAATAAACTGCTCCAAGCGATCCATCATCACTAAATCGATACCCTAATCCGACTCTTAGCGCTCCTAAAATCTGCTGCGTTTCCTTAAAGGCAAATTCCCCCGGCAAATCCGAATAGGTCGTTTTTGTTTCTATAGATAATTGAGAGGGAAAATAATAGACCACTCCTAAGGCAAATCGCTGGGCAATATCATTCTGCAAGCCGATGTGATATACGTTTCCAGAATAGTGTAAGGTTCTATTTGTCCAATATTCAGGAGCTATGCTATCAAAAGTTTTTGAATTATAATCTCCAGACCTGTGTGTACCGCCCACGCCTATTCTAAGCCGCGATGAAAGCTGCATT
>CAZBBC010000186.1:0-8013 GCA_964489835.1 uncultured Calditrichota bacterium | reverse complement strand
CGGCGACCCGGCATTGTATTTTTATGGTGTGCAGGGCCGCTAAAAGTATTTTATACCATTTTCTACCCTTTCATGATTTTGCTGAATACTGCCTCTATTTTCTTCCTCCGCAAAGCCGGCATCGAAAACCCGGATGCACACGACACACCGCTCAGCGAGGCGGAAATTAGAGCGTCCCTCAGTCGCGCACATTTCACCGGCGAGCTTTCCGGAAGCGAACACCGCTTATTGGATGCCGTGTTTAAATTTGACGATATGGTTTGCCGGCAAATCATGGTGCCGCGTGTTGAAGTTGAATTCCTGAATATTGATCGACCTTATCCGGAATTATTAAAATTTGCACGGGAAAGCCACCATACCCGTTTGCCCCTATGCAAAGGATCTTTGGATAATGTCATAGGCGTCATTCACCTTAAAAACCTTGTCGGCATATTCTCGGATGAGCCATTTGATTTGAACAAAATCGCTAATAAACCACTCTACGTTCCGGAAGGCATGCCACTCAGCCAATTACTCAATCAATTTCAAACGATTCGGCAGCATATGGTATTTGTGGTGGATGAGCACGGCACCATTGTTGGTATCGTTACCTTAGAAGATGTTTTGGAACAGCTGGTAGGAGAAGTTCAGGATGAATTTGATGCCGAACTTCCTAATATCGTTCCCGACGGACAGGGGCAGTTCATTGTTCTAGGCAGTACTTTTATAGAAGAATTAAATGACGAATTAGACTTGAATCTCCACTCTGAGGAAATGGATACACTTTCGGGATTGCTGACTGAACATGTTGGCCAAATGCTAAGCCCCGGAAAACGTGTGGAGCTGGCTAACGGAATTAAAGCGGAAGTAATGGAAGTAATGGGGAACCGGGCGACCCGTGTTCGCCTGACTATTCCGAATTCTTTGAACGCTGACCCTTCTGATGCAGTTGGTATGGATAAAGCAATATGAGAATCGGCGTTCTCAAGCCAGTACACTGAAGTAGGAAAAAAGCCCTGGCGAATTTAAACGCGCTATCGGATAGCATTGAAGGTGAAATTGAGTTGCTGCCTGCCCTCTAACGGGAAGAACACTTTATTTTATATTTAATTTATTTTTCACTTTTTCCACATCATTCTTTTTACCAATAATAGTAACCAGATCATCTGTTACAATTTTTGTATTGCCATCCGGAATAATGATCTCATCATTTCTTTTTATCGCAGATATCAATGCTTCCTTTGGTAATGCTAAATCCTTTAACGTCTTATTTACTGCCATCGAATTAGCAGAGACGAGAACCTGATCAATCACTGCACCACTTTCTGCCAGTTCATCACTCAATTTTTGTATGGCAAAGTTCGGTGAATATATTTTCCTCAAATCTTCATATTTTGTGGTTTTATCCAGTAAATCCTTCTTTAAACCCTCGATAGTATTAATCTGTGTTTGGATTTTTCCCTCAATCTTTTCTTTTCTTTTGGATGAGTAAATCGCAATTACCAGTTCACCTAAATTCTTCATTTCTGAATCTATATTTTTCTGCATTTCGTTCAGTTCAAGTTTATACCGAGCGATATTTGTTATATCCGATGTTTTTTCACTGATTTGAGCTAATACTTCTTTAGATAATTCTAATCCATCTTCACTTACTTCCTTTATTTTTTCGGTAAGATCTTCAGCAATTTTTACGACCTTTTCACTACCCTCCAAAAGGGTCTTTTTTATATTCTCCAGTAAAGACATCGAAGGTTTCCTCCTCAAATAAACCAATGTATATTTAAATTTTCCTCTTAATTTTTCTTCCTATCTTGACAATAGATTTATTTAGCAGTTCCAGATCACTTATAAATTTTTGGGTTTCATTATTGGCCAGTAATTCTTTTATATCCTGAGATTTGGATTTATAAAGCGTGAATATATGTGTACCTAATTCCTGCATTTTCATATCTCGATCATTACTTAACTTTTTCATTTCAACCGTATTTTCATACTTTTTAATATATTTTACAGCCTTCTGACTTACATCACTAATTGTTTTGGAACTAATATCATATGCATCAGATACACCCTTTTTCAATTTATCATACCCAATTTCGGCAAATTCTGATGTTTGCTCGGTCAGCTTATCTGCTACATCTACTGCTTTTTCACCAATTACTTTTGCTCCGGTCTCAATTTTTCTTGCTGTTTCCACTAAAATTCCATCTTCATCTCTTACTTTATCGTCCTTAATAGCCGTTGATTTTGATTTAATTTGCGATTGGGTGTCCCTGGATTTGCCAGATTTACCTGTTCCAGATTTTTTACCGGGACTTGCTTTATTCATTTTTCCTCCTTTTTTATTGATAATGTAATAATTAATAACATCTTAGTCAACATAAGCTATTGTTTCTAAAAGGTATAAATATTCACATCCTTAACGGGGAAATTTCAAAGAAAACCTCTCATCGGCTCCCGGTGCTGATATCAATATTTTTGGCCTGGCCGATGAACTGCCCTTTCCTTTTATGCGTGAAACTCCGGAATTAACCAAATCTTCCTGCTTGTTTGTAAAAGATTCGGGGAAAGAAAGTGCTTTGGCTTAATAAAAAATAAGTAGCCGCCATGGAGAACATTTAAGTGCCTCTGCTGAAAAAAAGTTGAAGCAGGTCAGTAAACGGTTTTATGATAATGCCTTGGAGGGTAAGGAAGGAACACGTCCACAATAAATGACAACTATTATAAAGTTGCCATTTCATCATTATCAAAATTGCGGCGGTAGAAACCCATATATTCTACTTTTCTCTCAAGTGCTTCAATATCCGCATAAATAATTAGATAACACCCAAGGTACCCATCAGTAAAGTTGCCAGACCGAGAAAACTAAAAAAACCAACCACATCGGTGACGGTGGTTAAAATTATCGATGATGACTGAGCCGGATCCTGACCGATTGCTTTTAATATAATGGGTATGATTGCTCCTGACATTCCTGCTATAACCATAGAAACTACCATAGAGGCCGCGATAATCAAAGATAAGGCAAATGAAGACTCCCAAAAATATACAATTACGGATGTAGTAAGGGCGACGGCACATCCGTTGATAAAGCCTACCGTGGTCTCTTTCCTGGCCACCCGGAACCAATGACTGGCACGTATCTCGCGTAATGCAAGTCCACGCATTGTAACCGCCAGAGCCTGTGATCCTGTATTACCGGATTGTCCGGCAACGACAGGTAGAAAAACTGCCAGAATAGTAATGCGGGCAATCGTTTCCTCAAAAAGACCAACGACGGCTGCCGCCAGAAAGGCTGTCGCCAAATTTACCTCTAACCAGGGTAGTCGTTTAGCCACTGCCAGAGAAACTTTTGACAATGCCCTTTCATCTTTTCCGGCACCAAACATGGACTGAACATCTTCACTGGCTTCTAATTTGGCGGCTGATACCAGAGCATCATTACGAATGGTACCCAATAATATTCCATCAAAATCCACAACCGGTAGATTTAATAATTTGCGCTCCTCAATAATTTGAACAATTTCTTCTCTTGGAACCAAGGCATGAACGGAAATTGGTGTAGATTGTATTAATGTCTGCAAACGATCTTTTAGAGAAGCAATGACTAATTCCTGCAAACCGATAACACCTAACAGGTACCCCTCATTATTAATAATATGAATACCAACAATTCTTCTATCTTTGATTTTACGAATTGTTTTAAGAGCTTCGTCTACCGTTTGGTCAGGATAAAAGGTAAATACTCCCGGATCCATCAAATATCCAGCCGAATCCGGTGGATATTCCATTAATTCTGAAATTTCTTTCGCCAACGGAGCAGATAGGCATTCTAATTGCTTCTTAATCATTGCCTTATCAATACGAGAGAGCAGTCGTGCTGATACCGCGGGATCTATTTTTTCAAAAATATTTTTAAATAAACTTTTATCCATTTTTTCAATCAGCCTAAATGAAAAATCAGGATTTAAAAGAGTAAATATTCTTGAACTGAGAGAAATTGGAAGCATGTGTAAATAATTCAAGGTCTCTTCTTCGGAAAATGTGTTGACCTGTTTTGCCGCTTCCATGGGATAAAGTTCAAAAAATCCAAATACAAGATTTTGATCTGCCACCGATAATTGTTTACTCATAAGGGGATATCCATTGTTTATACAATCTTTGATTATAATTTTTTATTTGTAGTTTTGTAAATATCAAACCCACCTTTTATCAGACTGGTAAATCCAAGTCGATAAAGCTCTCCCAGGGCACTACTGGCTGCCATAAGGTTCTGAGGCCGGGGACTTTTTTTCAAACTGTTTTCATAGCGCAGTAAAATCTGCTGTCGAAGCGCTCCTAAAAATTTACCCTTCCTATCTATAACCGGTAATATATGATAATCATGCCAGCCGGGATGATTGAGGATAGTCATATAATCAGCATCAGCAAAGATTTTAATCACCTGTGTTTGCATTAGTGTAATAAGTTTATCCGTGGTTTGTGCTTGCATCAGCAGACTGATTGACAAAACCCCTGTCAGGAAATGACCCCTTGTCAGAATATATAGATAGTGACTCGCCTTCTCCGGTATCTTTTTAATACGTTTTAAAGCCTCCCCAACCGTAATATCATCAGGAAGTGTAAAGACGGTAGGATCCATTATCGCACCCACACTTGTTTCCGGAAAAGATAGTACTCGTTTTAAGTGGGTCGCGGTTTCTTCTGAAATCGTCCGTAGCAACAACTCCGTGAAATCTGTGGGCATGCGCCTGATCATCATACAAATGTTTTCCAAGGGAAGATTTTCGACAATGGAGGCAGCCTTTGGTAAACTAATCTTTTGTAAGCAAATCGCCGATGTATTTATATCCAGATGATTAATAATACTGCTGGCAAGATTGGCTGGTATACCATCTAAGAATGTTATGATATCGTCAATCTCTAGTTTTTCGATGATACGGACGGCATCGACAGGATGATTTAATATAAATTCTTTTATCATTATGTGATCTGTTACTACACTCATACTAGTCATCCTTTTTCAATAGGATTGAACTTTCTTCACTGAATTTTTTTGCCGGAACTGTGATTTGCCCTTCTTTGGTTTCAATGATCACAGAAGTTGCTGTTATGTTAACAATACAGCCCTCGGTATCATCGATCCTTATAATATTTCCCTCCTGATATCTGTTCTGTAAATAATAAGCAGCAAGAATATTGCTGACCGAGGTTCTCGCGCCCAAACCAAAGGCCAGGGCCGCCCCAAATAAAAAAGCAGCTAGAACGATGTTAATAATCCCTGTGAGTATATCAAGATCTATACCGATTTGGGTAATCGCTATTAAAATGGCAAGAGTGATAATAGCATATTGAGTAAACCGTCCTAACATTTCGCCAAATACTGCACCCGTTTTTATCACCGCCGTGCTAACAATATCCCTTAATAATCTCCCACTAATTATCCCGGAAAAGACAATAATCGCTGCCAATAAAATATTTGGCAAGTAGTTTACTATTCCACCCAACCAGGTCGTAATGATCGGCAATCCCAGAATCTCTGTAGCAGCGGTTAGAAAAAAAATAATGATCATCCAATAAATAATTTTTGAGATTAATCTTGATGAAGGATCGGTACTGATTTGTTTGATCTTTTGCTGGTACGATTTATTGGGTACATATCGATAAAGACGATCAATGAGACGATTGATCAGCGCCTGAAAGATCCGCGCGATAATAAATCCTATAAAAAAAATGACGATCGCTAAAAATAATTTGGGAAGAAAGGATATACTGAATTCTTTGATTTGATTCAGCATCGAAGAGATATCAATTATAAACTGATTTTTATCCATTCATAATTCTCCTTATAAATGTGACCACATGTTTTTTTCATCCTTCTCATCGCTTTCCACTTTCCCGAAATGTTTTTCTAACCATTGTTTTCCAATCTCCCGCCCACCTAAACCAAGTGCCAATGCTAAGGCTAAAACAATACCACCAAATATAATCGAGAACGAGACGATGACCAGATTTTCGCCGATTCCAATCTGTTCCAAGGCAATAGCAAGGAAAAATAACAGAACTAAAATTTGTATTCCTCTGGATAAGAGTTTCGCAAATTTTATCTCATAGTTGACGGCAGCAATCAGGACGGTTCTTTCTAACAAAATACTTATGAGATAACCAGCAAAGAAAAGGAAAATTCCGGTGATAACATTCGGCAGAAACATAAAAGACTGGGCAACCAGTGCATCAAGGGCCTCAATTTTGAGAGAATTCAGGGCAAGCATTATAAAAACGATTAATGATATCCAATAGATTATTTTAACCAAAAATTTTCTTGGTTTAATTCTAATTCCCGTTTTCTCAAGTACGTTTGAAAAACCAATTCTGATACTAATCTTATCAAATCGAATTAATTTTAATATGAGATTGATTAAAAATTTAATTCCAAGACTAATTATTAAACCTATAATCAGGATTAAGATCATTGCAAAAATGTTTGGTAGAAATACGTAAATCTGATCTAAAAGACTTTGTAAGGGAATTAAAATGGCATTTTCTAAGAATTCTTTCATGATTTTTATCTCCTTTTATCATCAAATTATAATTATTTGTGATTTTCCCAATCTTTGATTAATAGTGGTTTTTGTTGTTCAAATGATTGGCAGAGTGATTCGATATTTTTCTCAACATCTTGTGAGGAACTTTCCATATTAGCGATAACAAATGATGCTGTCCTGCCCATATAAAGTGGAATCATTGACTTCATCAGCTGATCTGTTGTCCAAATCCTCCGGTGAAACGCCAGTGCATAACGATAAACAATCATTACCCACAGTTCATCGGGAAAATGGAAATTCTTATAATCACTTTTTGCTAAGCGCTGTAATTCTTTTAATTCATCCTCCGCTAATATTCTTTCCAGGACCGGTAATAACGATTCGATGCCTAATTTATAGGCATTAATCATTCGTTCAATATTCACATTCACTGGTTCAAGACCAACTTCAAAGGTAAATCCAAAAGTGGGCACTTGTTCACTCGCTTTTATTTCTTTCCAGATTTTTGCATAAAGCTCTAAATATGTGAATAGAGAGCTGACGACCTGGATAAACATCGCTGAAAGATCTGCTCCCGGATCTTTGGCATCATGTATTTTTGCTCCTAAATAAGACTGACATACTTTAAAACCATCACCAATAGCGGTAGTAGTCATCCAGATATCAATACCATATCTGGCAACATCGCTATCCCATACCTCTTTGGTAAGATAATGCGAAGCTAATTTACCTGAAAAACCAAATTCACCACCGATCGGTTGACGTATCCGTTTACCATACATTGCCCGGGTCATAGGATAGACAATACTGTTGGTAATGGTACCATCAAATTTATGCCGGGAATAGAGCGGTGCCACATAATCAAATCCCTTATCCACAATCGGATCTAACAACAACTCTATCCATTCCGGTGTAATACTTCTCAGATCGGAATCAACCACACAGCAGGCTTTGGCCTTCAGACTCTCGGCAATTTTAAATATGGTGCGGAAAGCACTCCCTTTTCCGGGAATACCATGATAAGGCGTGACAATTTTACTGATCAGGTAAACCGGGTGATCCACCAGAATCATATCCAGATTCCCAACTTCGGTGTGATTGACCAGATCGGGTGTGCCGTCATTTGAACCGCCATCCGAATTTACCAGCACACATTTTGCTTTCGGAAAATATTTTGCCAGTCCGGCATGGACCGCGCGCACCACATGCGGTATCGTGCGGGAATTATTATAACTGGGTATACCGACCAGGATATCAACTTCCTGTAACTTTTCTATTTTTTCTTTTACCGAATCCGGCAACAGTTCGGAACCACTGCTGGTCATAGATTTTTCCTCCCTTATGTTGTTTTTACTTCTCCAATCAGAATTCGTTTCTCGATATTCATTATTCAAATCTAATATATTTTTAGTTAGGATTTACACGCTAGCCACTGTCTGATTTATAAATGAGAGCTCTTCCGGTCGGACAATTTTTTTCTGCAAAAGAT
>CAZBBC010000185.1:2240-8110 GCA_964489835.1 uncultured Calditrichota bacterium | reverse complement strand
GATGAGTTTTTTAATTAAAAATTGAATCATTTTTTTTAAACCGGACACTAATGATCACTTATATGTGGTAACATATGAAATTAAAATGATTTTTTTTAGACCCCGACTCAGTTGGGATTAATCCTGTCAAATATTTTTCGCCTTGATATCATAGGATGCTATTTAAAAAGAGTCAAAATCGGGAACAAGCGCACCCATTGGTATTTACCCGGGCGGAGAATTCAATGTAATAAATAATTTTCTAAATTTTAAATAATTTTTATTTTTTCTATTGTATTTCTGCTATCAATTTCAATGATAGTTATTTTTTCAAAACACTATAAATATGCAATAAAGATAGTAACACGGTGCATATACTATTTTTTTTAATTAAAACTCATCCCCCAGCCTGCATCTAAGCCGCATCTTCGACCTTCTCTTAAGAAGAGAAGGAGAGGAGAATCCGGTATATATTGCTGTAAATATTATTCCTATCTTTAACACACTTAGAATAAATTTTTTACTTTCATTTGATTTCATAAAAAAAATTCCCCCTCTCTTTCCAAGAGAGGGGGATAGGGGGTGAGTTCTTTGCCAAATGATACAATAGCCGATTAGTATCAATGAATCCGAAATACCGCGGTTACAAATATTTTTCCAGGTATTGGAAGGAATCCGTTAATTGACCCTTGTGTGTGATGATGGCTTTTTTCAGAAAATAGGGCAGATCCGGAGAATTACACCCGGCCTCAAGATCTACCTTTATAAAGGCGGGCATGAGTTCCCTGAGAACGGCACTAAAATAGATCGAGGCATCTTTGGGTAATTCACTGGGCAGATTATCAACTGCCATGATCACCGGCCCCTTGCCGGACACACCATCATGGATGATACCATTTTCCGGTTCATAGACAAAAACCGGGTTCCCGGGATCTGTAACCTTTAATGTGCATTCAATTCCTCCTTCAATATCACAACTGATATCTCCTATCACACGAAGGGCGGGTATCCGGGTACCTGAATACAATTTTCCGATGGCCTGTTTTGTTACATGTCGCGGATAGGGATTATCCCAGAAAGATGCATTGATGAGCATACTTAAAAAAGGCAAATATTTTTCAAAATCAGCCTTATACCGATCAGGATGATTATAATATTCCTGTAAGTCAAAAGTAGTGTTCATGGATAGCGGAGCGACCATATCCTCTTCTTTAAAAACGACTTTATATATTGTCTTTGAATGGTCTTTATAAGTATTCCGGATATTTCTTAATTCCTTTGGTTGTATTTCTACCAACGGCAGATGATCCAACATATCCTGGGCACCCTTTGATACATTCCCATATCCGGTAATACCGATAACCAGTGGTGTTAGTTTTTCCGGCAGTCCTTGACTACGTATTTGGTCCGCTATTTTCTTAAAATCCAATACTGCTTCTGTCTGATCGGTATATTGGAACGTCTGTTTGAGTAAACCAAAAGGAGAGTCAATGCGTTCCCAGTGCAGGCGCCTGGCGAAAGTCCAGAATGTATCGATTATTCCGGCAACACCGGCATGATAACTGAAATAGATCACCCGCTGCTTATTTTCATCTCTCATCCGTTCATAATCAATCAGTGTGCATTTAAGATCGAGCAACCGCTGAAGCATCGGCATATTATAAGATTGTCCCTTGATAGTATGGGAAAAATAGATATAGGTCTTTTCCGGGATTAAATCAACGATTTTTACTTCCTTTATGCCCAATATCAGATCGCACGGTGACAGGTCCTCCTGAACGATGGCACCGGCAGCACGGAACTCGTCATCCGGGAAAATGCGCCGCTCCGATGGTTGAACGATCACCTGGAGGGATAGCCCCGATATCAGGTGTTTCAGATCTTCAGGTATCAAAGGAACACGACGTTCCCATTTATTTTTAGTTTCTCTTAAAATACCTATCGTTTTAATCATTCTATTCTCATTCTCTGACTAACTTTAATTATTTACCAAGTTGGATAAATGACCCACCCCGTCTCGCTACGCTCGACACCCCTCCCTGCAAGCAGGGAGGGGCTGGGGGAGGGTCACTTGTGCATGATTTTTTGCAGTTTTTGGCTGTGTAATGAATAGACCAGGCAAATGATACCAGTATATCGTTGGTACTGCTGATAATAAAATTCAATCCACGAAAGGATCACGCAGTTCCTGCCATTTACCCGACAAATCGCCCAGGGCATCTTTATGAATCATTAAATCTATCATTTTCAATTTTACATAATCCTGATGATAAAAACGGTAACCTTTATGCGGACCATTACGGGCTCCGGAACCGGAGTCTTTAATCAGATACCAATACTCAGATCCTTCTTTCATGATTCCCACGGCATGGATACCGTGATCATCTGTCGTCGATTTGTTACTGAATCGAAATTGCCGGGAATATTCGTCTATATAGGCCGAGGGAATATCAAAAGTAGGAATCATTGCCACTTCAAGATGTGAATCATAGCCTGCCTCTGAGGTATCTCCACCCAGAACAAGCGAATATCCGTTGGACAACGCCCGATTAATAATCATCATAAACTTATCAAGGGGCACATTGAAATAATCTGCACTGTACCACCAATTATCCGGTACAGGATGAACAACATTTTTATAATATTCTTTTTCATATAATGAAAGTATATCAACATAATCATCAAAATTTAGCTGGATAATATATTCAAGATATTCCAACGGGGTCATTTCTTCATTATTTACAATCACTTTTAAGGGTGGCTCACCGATATAATGATTTAGGATCGCTTTTATATTAGCCAGAACATCCGATTCATTCCAGGCATTATTTTCCTTTATTGACTCAAGATATCCTTTCATCTCGGAGAACACCAGTTTATGATCATGAAATTTCTGTTCGGGAAGCATTCCGGTATAGGCTTCGGCCGGGACAACGCCATATTTTTTCCAGATTCTTGGAACCGCATTACCCATTGATCCTTCATCAAAGAGAGAATTCCCACGTTCATTAACATATCTTCGCGCTTTTTCTACATATTCCCAATATACCGTATACATTTCAGATAATTTTATTTTACGATTGGTCAGCCGGTAAATTTCTGATTCAAAGAATGACGTTGTGGCGAAACACCAACAGGATCCTGTGTTGCCTTGTGAAATTGGCTCCTGATGCCATTGATATTTGAACTGATCAAGGGATTCTGGCAATTTTATGCCTGAGAAATCCATACGCATCACTTTTTTTGGCGTCGTTACCTGATCCCTCTCCCTGAATTTCTTGTTTTCCTCTTTGATATGATCCCAAAATTCATTTTTTTCTTCAATAAACCGGGCATGGTCCTTTTTCTGATCCTGAGCATTGGTCACTGAGACGAGAATGAGAACGCATAGCAAAATCTGCATTTTCAGTTTCATAGTAATCTCCTTTTGAGCGGTGGTTTAAAGACTATAAGTTAATAATATCGAAGGAAATATTCAGGGAAAAAGTATAAATTTTTATTACCGTCATTGCGAGGCGAAGTGAAAGTAAGATTACTTAATTAACCTGAATTTTTCACCACGAAGATCATCCTTCGACCTCTCGGTCCTCAGGACAGGCTCCGAGCACGAAGGTTTAAAAATAACCATTTAGATTATTAACCTCGTAGAGGTTTTATTATTGTAGAAATAAAATCGAAACCCAAAAATATATAATCCTCGTAGAGGATTCATAATTGCAGATATTATATAAGCAGCGAAATGATTTGAGAAATTTAATCAAAAAATTCAAATAAATATTTTTCATTATATTCTATTTTAAAATTCTCCAGCAGTTTGATATATTCCTGCCTGAAGCTGTGTTTTTTGTGGTGAGTCTCCTGATTTTCTATGTATCGATATACTTTCTCTAACTGCGACCTGCTATATGAAAAACCTCCGTAACCTTCCTGCCACTGAAATTTCCCTCTAAACCAATTCTGTTGATTAATAAGTGTGGAAGAACTTCGTTTTATGGTTGCAACAAGGCCTGAAATTTTGTCGTTCGGATTTAATCCAATTAACAGGTGAATATGATCGGTTACGCCATTAATAATTATGGATTTGTGCTTTCTGTTGCTGATAATTCCACTGATATAGCTGAAAACTTCCGGTCGGATTTCCTTCTTTAATAACCGCTCTCTATATTTTACGGCAAAGACTATGTGGGTATATAATTGGGTAAAGACGCCTGGCTTCATTACAATCTCCATTTTTTACAATAAATCTACCAATACAGCCAATAATTCATCCTCTACAAGGATGGGGTATTGGTTTATGCATATTTTGTTACAATAATTTATCCTCTACGAGGATACGATTATTGGATTATACGCACAACCTGGCCGTTTTTTATCACATATTTCAACTGTTGGAGCGAAATGGTGTCCGTATTTCCCCATGGGAAAATGAGTAAATCGGCAATCATTTCTTTATCGATAACACCCTTCCCGGTCAGTCGAAGAATCTTTGCTGGTTCCCGTGTATAGGAAGAAAGGTTCTCAAAGCTAAGGACCCCTTGTGCAGGTAAAGATTTTATATTTTCCGACTGTTCATCGGCAGAGGGAAAGACCGGTGTGGTAATCCCCTTTTTCAGCAGATCCTCCGGATGCTCATCAGGATCAACTTTTACAATGAATCCGGGAGTAACCAACAGCCCCTTCCCCTCCAGCACTTTTCTACCCGAGGTGATGGACAGATCACCTAAATCTTCAATAATACTCTTTGTAATGATCCGGTCATTTTCCCATCGTAACGCACTGTTAATCCCTATATCGGCCCGGAAGGGAGGGATTCTTCTGCCGTTAACAATCCAGACATTTTTAATCAGTAAATCAAATAGTTCCAAGCCTTCCAGCGGTATTTGCTCATAAGCCTGTTCATCCACTGCATCGACCGATCCATCCGCAATGGCACAAAAAGCAGCAAGAAATGACACAAAATCCAGGCGTAACAGCTGCTGAGGATCTTCATTTGATGGTAATCCTGATTCCAACAAAACAGTACTAATGCCACAATTCTGGAAGATATCCCCGAATGCTCTTGGCATATAGTCAGCCTTATATCTGGCGATATGGCCTTTTATAAGTGGTTCCAGGGCATTTTTTATAATGACGGTAAGTTTTTTCGCACGGTTGCGAGCGGGACTATTATCATTAGCCGCATTAAAAGGCGGTGCCATAAGCGCAATGGTGAGAATTTTTCCACTGTCCCCCACCGTCTCTCTACCCCGCATTTCATGCAAATTAAATCCGAAATCGGGTCGGATTTCATCTTTCATTCTTTTTAGTATCTGTCCCTCTGCTGTTTGCAATTTCCGGGCATCACGATTAACATCGATTCCCTGGGAATTGCGTCTCTGAAGACGTTCCGCCCCATCAGGATTAAGCATTACCAGGGCATGTATCCGGAGTTGACGGTATAATTGCTGAACCAATGGTGAATCAAATTTTTGAGCAAAAAAATTAAAAATAGCCAGTAACGCGGCGGTCGCTGTGGGTTCATCGCCATGCATTTGTGACCAGAGAAGCAATTTTATCTCTCCTCTGCCAAAAGAAAACATTTGTATTGAACGCCCCTCCACAGACTGACCGGCTTCGGATAATTCAATGGCCGGATTCATTTGATGAATGTTATTCATTTTCTCTACGACCATGGAATGCCGCATTTCTAGCAGATTTTCCGGTGTCAGAATATATTGGGGAGATTGGTTATAATAATATTGTGTTTCAAAACTTCCACCGTTACCAACAATTGGGATTGTCATCAGAATTACCTTTAATAATTTTATCAGAATAATATCTGATATCATTTTACAATTATTGGCCGAAAGATTAAAGAGTAAATTAATAAAAATACACTAATTACGAATTAA
>CAZBBC010000185.1:0-2140 GCA_964489835.1 uncultured Calditrichota bacterium | reverse complement strand
ACTAATTACGAATTAATATATTAACCTGATTAATTCATGAATTTTAGATCTATCATATAGCGACAATTAAGTCTCCCCTTAAAAAAGGGGACTAAGGGGATGTAAAACATTGATATAATTTAAAATATTACCTTTAAAACAACCCCCTACCCCCCTTTATTAAGGGGGAATTAACTCATTGATTTTATATTATTTATAGACTTAATTATTTAATTTTATGAATAATTCAGGTTAAATAAATTCTTTGTGAACTTTGTGTATTTTTTGGGCACTTTGTGGTTTAAATAATTTGTGTTAATTCGTGTAATTCGTGGATAAAAACTTTGCGGACTTTGCGCTTCCTTTGCCTGCCCGCCCACTGGCGTGGTGTCCTTGCGGTTAAGAAATTTTGGCTAATGGACAACAGAACCTAACCGCAAGATGCTAAGTTCTCACAAAGGGCATAATGGAAAATAAAGAAACAAATTCCCAGTTCCCGGTTCCCAGTTCCAAATTTTTTAAATTATTATTTATTTAAAAGTTGTTGATTGTTAGTTGGATTTTTAAAAAATTAAGGCTGTTGAATAATTTCTAAGTGAGACAGGCTAATGAAAGATCCGACCACAAAAAAATATAAATTATTAATTACAGACGGCCAGAAAACACATACGATTTGGGGGCAGAAAGAAGAACTTCTTCTGGATGTTTTTCAGAAAAACGGTATCCTGATCCCCGCGTCCTGCGGTGGCAAAGGCACCTGCGAGAAGTGCAAGGTAAAAATAGCCGGCAAGGGGATGGAACTGGCCTGTCAGTACCGGATCAATGATGATTTAGCTGTAATTCTGCCCGGCTTCAAAGAATATGCCATTCTAGACCAGCTGAATCCACATGCCAGAACGGTTACGGATAATTCCGGGATTGAAATTACATACAATGCCGGTCACAAGAGAGTTACCTATAAAGGTGAATTGATTGATTCTACAGCGGATGAGGAAAACCAGCGTCCGGTAGGTTATGGGTTGGCAGTGGACATAGGGACAACAACAATCGTAATGTATCTTCTGGATATCGTCTATTATCAGCCGGTTGATGTGATCTCTGTTCTTAACCCTCAAATAGGTTTCGGTGCCGATGTAATTTCACGCATTGATTATTGTATTCGTGAACCGGAGGGTTTAAAGACGCTCCAGAAAAAACTGATCAACCAGATAAACGAATCGATTGATAGCAGTTGTCAGGCAGCAGGCATCAAAGGTGAAGATATTTATCTGATGACTATCGTCGGTAATACCATTATGTTACATATCCTGCTGGGGGTAGATCCTGCTTCCATTGCTTTTGCCCCCTACACACCGGTATTTACGGATGAAAAAGTGCTCAAAGCTTCAACTCTGGATCTCAAAATAAACCATAAGGGAATTGTAAAGGTACTGCCATCCGTGGCCGGATATGTCGGTGCGGATATTCTTGCTGGTCTTGCCTCTACTGATATCGCTGATAACAAAAATCACACATTATTTATCGATATTGGTACCAATGGCGAGATCGTACTCGGTAACAGGGATATTATCTACTGTTGTGCTACTGCGGCCGGACCGGCTTTTGAGGGAGCGAAAATAAAATGTGGCGTCGGAGGTGTGGAGGGTGGTATATCCGTTTACAACAACGGCTATTATAAAACCATCGGCGATAAAACAGCGGTGGGGATCTGTGGTTCCGGTCTGATCGATCTGATTGCTTTCCTTCTGGAGAGTGGCAGGATCGATTATTCCGGTTATATGACAGAGGAATATCTGGTTGAAAAAAAAGAGCATACGGCGGTGAATCATGATATTGTGGTAACCCAAAAAGATGTCCGCGAAGTTCAGCTGGCAAAAGCGGCCATTTATGCCGGTATCATGACATTGATTCGTATTGCAGGAATCTCCATTGATCAGATTGAGAATGTATATCTGGCCGGGGGATTCGGAAACTATATCCGCACGGCAAGTGCGATAAGGATCGGACTTCTGCCCGAAGCATTCAACGACAAAATAACCCCGATCGGCAATAGCGCCGGCACAGGCGCTTTGCATGCCCTCCGATCGCTTGAATTCGAGCGGGAAATCGACCGGGTGCTGAAGATAACAAAATATATTGAATTATCAATGCGTGCTGATTT
>CAZBBC010000184.1:0-8188 GCA_964489835.1 uncultured Calditrichota bacterium | reverse complement strand
CTTCTAAATAAATGTGAAATTTATAAAGACGGGATAAATTTAAGCGAAAATAAAAAATGTGATAGATTCCAAATGAGTCGAGTTTTCAGGATATCAGATAAATAAAATACAGGCACATCATATAGACAATTGTACCTGCAGCACTCTAGGAGGCTTATTAGGAGGATCGGGCATATGAAGAGAATATTATTGATCGTCTTTCTATTTATCGCTATGATCACGATGAACAACTGTGGCACAAGCACAAAAGTTAAAGTACTAAAGCCGGCGGAACTGGATGTGGGAGCTGTCCGCAAAATCGCCGTTATGGATTTTGATTTCCGTGGTAGCTGGGACTTTGGACTGGGTAATAAAGTCTCCGGAGGCCTGAGAGGAATAGGACAGGCCTTATTGAGAAAAGCCCTTAAACAACAAGATAAACTAGATCCGGTTTCGGCCTATCCGGGAAGTGATGTTTCCGATATGTTTGTGGCTAAACTGGTCAATAATAAATTCTATACTGTGATAGAAAGAGAAGAGATCTCTAAGATACTTGAAGAACAGGCCTTGAGCTTGAGTGGCGTTATTGATGAAACGGCAGCAGCTGAAATTGGCAAGCTGCTCGGTGCGGAGGGTCTGGTGATGGGATCGGGTACTTACTCGGTCACGGATAAGGGGGAATGGGAAACTTATAAGGAAAAGAAAGTTGAAAAGAAACGCTTTAGAATTTCCCGAAACGTTGATGTAAAACTTATTTTAAAGATCGTCAATGTGACCACCGGTTCTATTGTGGCATCTACCACCAATACATTGTCCAATGGGAGAAATAATCGGGTCCCATCTAATGCCTCTGCGACAGGAAAAGATGAGGCGGAAGCTCTTAAAAATGTGCCGGATTGGCGACCGATCGTTGACGACCTGGTTAACAAGATCCTTAATCAAACAATACAGCAGATAGCACCTCATTATGTAACCGAAAGCAGAGATATCGAAGAGGGTGAATCTTCGGTGATGGAAGCAGCGGTTGAATATGCCAAGCGTGGTCTATGGGAGGATGCCCGGGATCTTTTCGAAGCGGTCCTGGAGGACCCCAAATCGGAAAAGGATGACCGCATCGCCGCCACTTATAACCTCGGCCTCTATTATGAAATCGGCGGACAGTTGGATGAAGCGGAAGAATATTTTGATAAGAGTTTTAAAATGTCCGGCGATTCCAAATTTCTGGATGCCCGGGCCCGAATCCAGCAAAGAAGAAAAGAGATCCAGCGGCTTGAGGAGCAACAGATGTAAAATTCTATATCACTGGGGGTGAGTTTAAGGGATTTGATGTTCACTGACACTGAATTACTGCTGTAGATTCATTTGTATCAATGGGATCTGTATATTATGTTTTTAATTAAATGTATTCCCTCATTTTATGGCAAAAGCCTTATCGACTTCAAATATTTTTATTCTCCACTTTCTAAAGATAGTGGCCTGTGAGGTATCATTTGTCGGTTAATTGTTCAATGGCATGGCGTATTTCGCTGCGTAATGTTTGAAACTTTAGATAGTCCAGATCATAATCAGCTACCACTCTCGAAATAGCAGTGATTGCCCGATTGGCCATATAATCAACCGTTTCGTCCAATAATGTTTGTATTTTTTTTTCAGGCTTTTTCTTCAGTCCATCCCGCAGTAAACAAAGCATATTGTAGTCTTCTATACCGTCGCGGGTCGCTTCCCAGCGCCGTGAGGGTAGGAGAGAACGGCCGTCAAAGGCTACGGAGCCATAATCCGGTTCATTCTCCCGACGGCTGGCCCATAAATCATCGGAATAGTAAACCCAATAGCCCGCTCCCTGCATACCCCAGTAATAAGCCATCCAGGCCAGCGTCCGGTAAAAGCCAAGCGGTCTAGTAATTCTGGCATCACCTGGAGGCGTGTAAGTCCACACTTCTTTGTTGCCTTTCCGCATCGCCTCCAGATAAGGTTTTCCCAAAGCTTTCACCGTTTCAATTTCGGGTTGCCAGACATCCGTTACATCAGACATTTGTTGAATCATTTCAACAGTAATACCTCCGGCAGGATCTGTGTAAACAAGGAAATTGGGATCAACCGCTTTGATATTCCGGGCCACTTCCACATAATCTTCTACGCCGCCAACCAGACCGGGTTCGTCTATCGGATAAAAGGCAAAATCAGCATAATCCAGTCCAATATGTCTCAAATGTTTCAACATTTCACGGGCATAGTTCTTTTGAGCCTTTAACTTTAAGTCAGCCGTCACCTTAGTCCCCTCCGGGAAATGAGGAGTAACCGGACTGCTATATAATATTTTTTGGATTTGTTTTATTTTCAAGACGATCTGATCATGTCCCTGCCAATTCAATTCTCCTACAATCTCACCTTTCTCATTCGCCTGTGCAGGAGGCAATCCGATTCTTGTCCAGACAGTCTGGAGATGTTCATTGAGATCCGATATGGTTTCAATATCCCCCAGCTGATTCTGCGACCAAAAGTTGGCGGCAAATCTGCTTTTTTCCGGTAAACGAATTTCCGACACATCCACCATAATTCTCAGATCGGTTGAACGCGACAGGATATCCAGTGTTCGAATTCTCCATGAAAAGTTATTTTGGCCAGGTTCCAGATCTTTTGTTTTAATATTTAGCCAAATCTGTTTTACCTGACCGGGAGCTAAATCCAGGAGATAACCCGGTGCCAGCGAGACAAGAAGATCCGGAATTAATACACCTTTACTATCAGGCAGATATACGGTTCTGAACATGTCAACATAACGATTAGCCGGGAGGGGCTTTTCTCCGGTTAATATTCCGGGATCAATCCGAAGGGTCAAATTCTCCGTGGATATATTTACTACATTCACGCAAATGGATTCAATCTCATTACCAAAAGCCCAGGTTGAGAAAAGTATCGGTTCACCGGGAGGAGGTAATTCGTCAAGAGGATTTATATTATCCCAGGGATTTTTGTCTTGCCAGAATATAAATGGAACTTGCGGATCCGCTGACATTACTGATGCAAGATCTGCCAATTGAAGCGTACGGGAGCACTGGCGTAAATAATCATCAACGTTAGATTTCAGAGCATTCTGGCCAACGATATCTAATAAAGCGGTACCTCTGACTTTTGTCTCGATGATTTTAAATCCAGCGGCCAATTCCCACTGTAAATCGGTCAGGAATGCCTTTGTATCGGGATTAGAATCTGTTAATTTTATCTTTCTATCCGCTAAACTCTTATGGACAGTATTCATTCGATCATTTACAGACGCCAGCAAATCGTTAACTTTAACAGAAAAGGTTTGAGAACCAACTGTACTGCCGGTCAATGTCTCAATCAAACGTAAAGTTAGATTATATTCCCCTTTTTGTAATACCGGCCAGGAAACTTTAGCTGTACATTCTCCCTCCAATATTGCAAAGCATTGTATCGTTACACCATTATCCGGAGCAACCGTTTTCACCTCTATGATAGCAGGAGAATTTGTTGGAGGAAGCGTAAGGTCGATCTGATTTTCGCCAAATCGTGGTGTGGGTAATGTTGATAAAAAAAAATTTTCCGGATACCTGATCTCAAGATCGCTTATCGGTTGAGACTTTTGAATAGGATAATCGTTTTCTCGTTCAAAAGCGGCTAAAACAGTTTTAGGTGCAGCAGAACCACCGAAACTGAAGGCGGTTATTCGTCCCGGATTCCTGGAGGCGATAACTACTTCCAGAATGCCATCCCGATCGATATCAGCAATCATTGGTGCACCGAATCCCCCCCCTGCTAAGGGAAAACCTTCCAACATCTTTCCGGCTGAATCCAAGACATACCAGGAATTATTCTTGCCATCACTGGATTTATCACGAACAGTGACAATAATCTCATAGGAACCATCGCCATTAATATCACCGACAGCCGGAGCAGTCCATATGCCTCTGCCACTCAAGAATGAGCGCCAATTTAATTTTCCCTGGTTAGAAAAAGCAGCGATAGCGGTTCGTTTATCCGCAACTAAAATCTCCTTGACCCCATCCTGATCTAAATCAACCCCAACGAGGGAATAATAGGCTTTGTGGGTCATCGGGGCGTGCCAGCGTAAACTACCGTCCTTTCCATTTAAGGAGATCAATCCCCGATCCGGGAAAAAACAACAAGACATCGTGTAAATCTCGACCGCTCCATCTCCATCAGTGTCCAATATCATCGGTTTGGTCCGGCTAAAGTCTAAACCTTTGTATACGCGATCCCATAAAAGCGAACCACCTGCATCCAGGGCTATGATGTGGTGAGTAAAGGTACCAATAACAATTTCTATTCTACCATCATTATTAATATCACCAACTGAAGCAGTCGAAATCCTATAGGATTCCGATTTAAATCGCCAGAGTAATTTCCCTTCAGCACTTAAGCAACTCAGCCAGCCATCCATGTTGGGTGCCAGAATTTCAGGATTTCCATCGCCATTTAAATCAGCAACCGTGGCAAAATGGAACATTCCCAACTTTGAACCCAGATTGTATTCCCACTGAATAGTGCCATCTTCCGCATTCATGGCATAAATGTAACCATCATAGGCGCCACATATGATCTCATCAATACCATCACCATCCAAATCTACAAGGCTGACATTATAGTTATAATTTCCATGGGATGTTTCCGGACCGAATTTAGTATCAAATATAACATTGCCTTTGCCATCGATCCGTGTAACGTGTCCGCTTGTACCGATGATTATCCCATCAGGATTATCCAAAGGATAAGGGACGGGAGAAGCATCAAAATGTACATCGACGGGTACCGACCATTTGATTAATGGCTGAGGAAAATCTGCAAAACTGTTCAACACCATAAAAAGTATAAAAACAAAACATATCCTACGAGATATCTTTTGGGAAAATTCCATCAATCATCGCCTCCTATAGATATTCATGAAAAAAGTTTAGAAGAGAGGCCAGATTAATTTCATGGCCTCCGTTGTGAATCTGAAGTTTGGCACGATCTGCTTTTCCAAAATCCTGATAAATAACTTTAATTTCTTCCATTGCTTTACGGGCAATGGGCACATAAAAATCATTCGGGCCTTCCTGAGTACCGTTTTGACACATCAGCGGACGGGGGGCGTGCAGTGAATAAATATCCGCATAATCTACCAGTTCTCGTAATCCATCAAATTTCCAGCACATACAATGATTTTGTTCCATTTGGTCCATCACGGTTAAAAATCCGGAACTAACGGTGGCAGAAATTCTTTCATCCATGGCCCCCAGCCACATGGTCATTTCACCACCGAGGGATAAGCCGGCACAGCCAATCTTAGACTTATCGACTTCTTGGAGCGATTCAAGATAATCCAGACAACGGATAAGATCCCACAACCGCTCACCCATCAAAATCCGCTCTTTTTCATAAACCTCATGCTGGCCTACATCCACAGCGATGGTAACATAGCCAATCTCCGCCAGCTTAGATGCAAATCCCATGTAGATAGAGACCGGATTATATACAGTGTATCGGTTACCACCGTGCCCATGCACGCAAACAACCGCCGGCCGTTTCCCTTTAAAATTTTTAGGAACCGTTATAATGATAGATATCCTCCGACCAAGCGTGGAATTTATTTTGATCTCCTGAATGAGGTATTTTTCATGTTCACGGCTGGACTTAATTTTCTGATCCAGTGGGATGGTATCCTTGATTAAAAGAAGATCGTCCAATTTGAGTATCTTAAAAAGTTCTTTCCGCAACTCCCTTTGCCAGTCTTCGGCCAAATTAGGGGACCGGCTCGAATATTTCATCTTTCTTAACGGTGCCTTATCCTCTCCTGCAAATACCGGTAAAAACAGACCTGTGAGTAATAATACGATCACATACTTTTTCCAAATGCGCATATTTAAAGCTCCTCCATACAATAATTGTCAAATAGTACAGTATGTTCTTATAGCCAAAAACTTTGTTATTTTAGCAAAAATTTTAAAACTTTTATCCACGGATTATCCGTCGAAGCCGGATCCTGTCATAGCCACGTCTGCGCCGGGCAGGCCGGGCAAGCAGGCTTCCGTCTAAGGCCGGATCAAGTGATTGACTGACACTGATTTGCACGGATTAAAACTAAAATAAAAATAATTTTTAAATAAAATCCGTGTTAATCCGTGAAATCCGTGGACTATTTTTTTCTTTGTTTGCAGCATTGGGCTTCGCTATGGATATTTCCGCCTTTATCTGGATTTTACTGAAAAGGTTTTAATATGATTTAAAAATTTTTGTTCATTTTCAATGATATCTTCAATCGTCACCCCTCTTCTCTGTGCCACAGTGATGATATATTCCAGTTCGGCCCGGTCATAAAAGAGACAACATTCATCCAGATGTTCGGAAACATCGGGCGGAATCGTTATAAATCCATGGAGGTCGGCATGTATTAAATCTCCCGTCTTAATCTCACAACCGAAGACCGACACAGGATTCCCGAAATCAATGACTTTTCCATAGGCGGGGGCGACACATAATCTCCTTGCCAGGGCTTTAAAACCGGCATTCTTCATTTCATTTAAATCCCTGATCGCCCCATCGGTTATTGTTCCGATACATCCCAATGCCCGGTGTTTATTGGCATTACATTCTCCCCAAAACGACCCGACGATCCCCTCCGGGGCATCCAGATCCTGCAAAACAACAATTTTCGGCTCCGGCAATGAATCCATCCATTTTAGATATTCGTTATAATCCGCTGCCCAGTCCTGGTGTTCCTTGCTGGCCTGGTACTTAAGAGTTACCGCATATCCGCACATCGCCCCGGTTTCAGGCATAAAATCGATCACCGGATCCAGATTGAATCCCTCTGTCTTTTTCCGCTGACTGAGAACCCCCATCGCATTGGCGATGGTTGGTGAGTTATGGCGGGTTAAGGCTTTAATCTGTCCCCTGGTTAATTTGTATTCTGATACCATTTGTTATTTCCCATTTTTTCTTGTATTTTTTTATTGTTTATAGCATGATCTAGTTATAAAAAACTCGCGCAAAGCCGCAACGACGCAGAGAAAATAAATCCACGAATTTCACGAATTGATTCACAGATTTCACGAATTTTTTATACTTTTTAATTAATTATAAGATATTATAAGTATAATTTGTGGAAATTCGTGCTAATTCGTGTCAGTCTGCGCCTGATCCGGCTTCGACGGATAATCTGTGGACAAAAAACTCTACGTCTAAACAAGAATAATAGAAAAACATTTGTATTTCTATTTCCCAAATTCGTTAACCGCCCGGAACATGGCCACGATATTTTCCGGAGGAACATCGGCCATGATGTTATGCACTTGTTGAAAAACAAATCCCCCATCCCGATAAAGAATATTTAACTGCTGTTTTACGTGCTCTTCTACTTGTTCCGGGGAAGCATTAACCAGAATATCCCGGGTATCGCACCCTCCGCCCCAGAAAGTCATCTCCTCACCAAACTGATCCTTTAATTCCCCGGCATCCATTCCTCTACTGGTAATCTGGACCGGGTTTAGTGCATCCATTCCGGCCTCGATTAGGTCACCGAGTATAGGCCGTATACCCCCGCAACAATGCAGCTGTACTTTGATATCAGCCAGTTCTTTGGCCCGACGCCAGAGTTTCGCATGATACGGTTTATAAAACTCACGATACATGTCCGGTGAAAACAGCGGTCCATTCTGACCTCCCAGATCTTCACCGCCAAAAAGAATAATATCTATATATGGTCCTACAGCCCCTAACCATTTTTCCAGATTAATCAGATAAATTTCGGTCAGTTTTTCTGAAAGGCGGTGAACAGCATCCGGATAAAGGACCATATAGGTCAGATAATTTTCATTACGGTATAAATATTGCGGTACTTCAAAAATGCTTCCACCGAAGAGTCCGATGATCGCCCGATTGGTTCTGGCGCGTAAAACCCTTGCCTTTTCTGCCATTTTAGATAAACCTTCTTCTGTCAGAGATAGATGGGCACCGGGATGCACGGCCGATGTCCACATACAGGTCTCGAAATGTTTTTCTAAATCATCAAATGAACCGGAAGCAAAATCAGAATCTTCCAACGGATAATTGGTTTGCTCAAAATAGAGACATCCCTGTTTTTGCACACCCATTTCCATTCCATCTTCAGACAGAAGAAACCAATGCGGGCCCCGCTTTTCCACATGAATGTAGTAAGGTATCTGGCAGGGTGTGCCATCAGGTAATA
>CAZBBC010000183.1:0-8207 GCA_964489835.1 uncultured Calditrichota bacterium | reverse complement strand
TGTTAATCCGTGAAATCCGTGGACTATTTTTTTCTTTGATTACAGCAATATGCTGTGCTATGAATTATTCAAGATAAATATAGATCCGTTTTTGGACCCGATTCAACTGGAAAAAATGGGCAGGAATAATTAAACTATTCTGATTATGACGTCATTGCCAAGTCGGGAAAGAACGAAGTCCACGGATTACACGAATTGATCCACGAATTTCACGAATTTTTCAAAGGATTGTTATTTAATTCGTGGAAATTAGTGAAAATTAGTGTAATTAGTGGATAGATTTCTCTTGCAGGGTAATACTTTGCTATGTGCATTACGACAGCTAGTATTCAATCTGACTGAATAAAGTGGAGAGCAGAATGAATTTTGAATTTGCCACCGCCCATCGGATCATTTTTGGCCCGGGTGTATTTGAACAGATAGCACCGCTGGTTTCTGATATGGGAAAAAAAGTTTTTGTACTTACCGGAGGCGTGCCCGAAAAAGCAGATGCTTTACGGAAACAGTTGCAGGAGAACCGGATGGAGGTAGAATTTTTTTTGGTGCCCGAGACAGAACCGACTGTCGATCTTGCTCTGGAAGCGGTTAATTGTGCCCGAAAAGCGGGGAGTGAGGTGGTGATCGGTTTAGGCGGCGGCAGTGTTCTGGATACGGGAAAAGTTGTTTCCGCGCTTCTGACTAATCACGGTGCGTTAATGAGTTATCTGGAAGTGATTGGCGAAGCTAAGCCACTGGCAATACCATCGGCACCCTATGTGGCGGTTACGACAACAGCGGGAACCGGTTCCGAGGTGACCCGCAATGCGGTGCTGGATTCTCCCCAACACCGGGTAAAAGTCAGCATGCGCCACCCGTACATGCTCCCAAATGTGGCTGTGATAGATCCAGAATTAACCCATAGTATGCCGCCGCAACTAACGGCGAGTACTGGTCTGGATGCACTGACCCAGGTTCTGGAACCCTATGTATCAAACAAGTCCAATCCCTTAACCGATGCCCTCTGCCGGGAAGGGATGCAACGGGCGGCACGTTCATTACAACGTGTTTATGAAAATGGAACGGATGCCGCTGCCCGTGAGGATATGTCCATTGTCAGCCTTTTTGGCGGGCTGGCTCTGGCAAATGCCAAATTAGGAGCCGTCCATGGATTTGCCGGACCTTTGGGTGGAATGTTTCATGCCCCTCACGGCGCACTTTGTGCCCGCTTACTTCCTTTTGTGATGGAAATGAATGTGCGTGCTCTCCACAAGCGGGCCCCCGATTCTGTGTACCTGAAACGCTATGACGAAGTGGCTCATTTACTGACCGGTGATGACCGGGCCATGGCAGAAGACGGTGTTCAATGGGTTCAAATCCTGTGTCACCAGTTGAAAATTCCTCCCCTGTCGGCATACGGAATGCGAGAAGAGGATTTTACAGCGATTATTCCAAAAGTCAAAAATGCCAGCAGTACCAGGGGCAACCCGGTTGAACTTGATGAGGGAGAACTGGAGGAAATCTTACACAAATCTCTTTAAATCAGACAAAAGTCCTAATCCTAATAACTAAATCCTAAAATTCTAAATTCTAATGACAAATTTTTAAAACAAGCATTAGCAGAATATTTAGTGTGCAGGGATTTTATAATTATTGAATATAGTTATTTTGTGATTGTGTTTTAGTCATTTGGATTTCTGAATTTGGGATTTGTTTAGGATTTAAGATTTCGAACTTCGAATTTAAAAAAAAGCCCGGCTATCCCACGTCGGAAATTCACGTCAGGACTTTACCGGGCTTTTGTTAATAAAATCAAACCTTCTCAGGTACAACAAATGGATGGCGATACTCACGGGTCAGCATTTTATCCGCTTCCACATCACCGACAAATTTTTCGGTTTTTGGATCGAAGGTCAGTTGCCGTTCCAGCCGGTAAGAGATATTTCCCAGATGGGCCAGACCTGATGACAGATGGGCACTTTCCACCGGGCCGTTGAGCATCGATTTATCATGAGCCCTGACAGCATCGATAAAGTTTTTAAAATGATCGCCGCCTTCACTTCTGCCCGGTCCTTTTTCATAATTTTCTTTACCGACACTAAGATAGGTTTCATAAGTAGAGTAACCCTTGATCAGCATATAGCCTTTATCACCGTAAAAAATATTACCGACTTTGACCCCATCTTCATAATTCGTGTTCCAGGGCCGGACCTCAAACTCAATAATTTTCTTTTCTTTTGGATAGTGATAGGTTGATGATAATACCTCGGGAGTTTCCTTGCAATCATCCCACAGGAATTTTCCGCCCATGGCGGTGATTTTTTCGGGTAGACCGACATCGAGACCCCACATACACATATCGGTTTCATGAATACCCTGGTTGCCGACATCGCCGTTACCAAAATCCCAATGCCAATGCCAGTTATAATGAACCAGGTTGCGTGAGAACGGACGTTTTTTGGCAGGACCCAGCCACAGATCATAATTTAATCCTTCTGGTACCGGTTCGGTTCCCTTATCTCCGATATCCGCCCGCCAGCGGAAAACCAACCCCCGGGCCATATAGACACGACCGATAAGTCCGTCGCGCAGGTGCTGAACCGCTTCCTGTAAAGCCTTGGAACTCCTGAGCTGGACGCCATTCTGAACAATCCGGTCATATTTTTGAGCCGCTTCCACCATCTTGCGGCCTTCCCAGATATTATGGGTGGCCGGTTTTTCCACATAGACATCCTTACCGGCCTGACAGGCCCAGATGGTAGACAAGGCATGCCAGTGATTACAGGTAGCGATACTGACAACATCAATATTTTTATCATCATAGACATTGCGCAGATCCTGTTCAAGGGCAACTTTTTTCTTGTAGGTTTCTTCATATTCGGCTGCCCTTTTGTCCAGTACCCTCTGGTCCGGATCACAGAGTGTCACCACCTCAACATTATCAAGATTCATCAGGCCTTCGATATGATTTTTACCACGGCCATTGACTCCGAGAACAGCGGCACGGATCCTGTCATTGGCGCCAAAAACATTTGGTGGTATAAACATCGGCCCGGCAACGGTTGCGGCAGCAATAGCACCGGAAGTATTCTTTATAAATGACCGGCGTGACATTTTTGATTTGTTTTTTCCCATGATATACCTCTTTTTATTTGTGAAAAAATTTCATTAATAGAAGGTTATATCAAGGTATATAAATATAATTAATTTGTCAAATGTCTTAATAAGTATAAATTATTTTTAACCGCAGACGCCAAGTTAGCGCAAAGATCGCAAAGAAATTATCCACGAATATCAAAAATTTTTTTATTTTTTTTATCATGTATTTTAAGATTATAAAAATTCGTGTTAATTCGTGTAATCCGTGGACAAAAAACGCTGCGTCGTTGCGTCTTTGCGAGAGATGAATTATCCAGTTTGCAGCAAAAAATTTATCACAATATAGTCTGCAATCTTGTGAAATCTTTTAATGCAATTTTGTAAAAAAATGTGTACTTTTTTTCTGCCTGTCTTTCAATCCACAGAGGTAAAAAATGAGTACAATATTATTCATTCATTCTAGATTATTAATTCTAATACCGTTTTTTTGGATGACACCGCTTATCGGTCAACCTGCCAATCAGTCGGGACAAACATCATCGGAAGTTATAAATATCGATTCCCGGCTGGAACTTTTTACGGATTACTTTCTGATCGACTCTTTAAAAAATACCCAGCTGGTGCTGCATGAACCGGAAGATAAAGGCCCGGTGTTGTATTATGACAAACCCTGGGAAGGATTATTTTGCGGTTACACAACGGTGATTAAATGCAAAGATAAATATCAGCTCTATTACCGCGGTTTGCCCATTGCCGGCGGTGACGGCAGAGACGTGGAGTCAACCTGTTATACCGAATCTGCGGATGGTATTCACTGGCAGAAACCGGATCTGGGTTTATACGAAATTTATGGGACCCGGCAAAATAATGTCACTTTGGCTAATGAAACGCCGGTCTCACATAATTTCAGCCCTTTTCTGGATACGCGCCAAGATGTTGATCCGCAATATAGTTATAAAGCGCTCGGCGGAACGGAAAAAAGCGGTTTGATCGCCTATGTTTCAGCTGACGGCATCCATTGGAAAAAACTTCAGGAAGAACCGGTGTTCCGGGAGGGAAAATTTGATTCTCAGAATGTTTCATTCTGGTCAGAAAATGAGCAGTGTTATATTTGTTATTTCCGTACCTGGACCAAAGTAGGGTACAGCGGTTTTCGTACCGTTAGTCGTACCACATCCAAAGATTTTATCCATTGGACAACGCCGGTGGAAATGACTTACGGGGATACACCCCGCGAACATATCTATATTAATCAGACCTCTCCCTATTTTCGTGCGCCGCATATCTATGTCGCTACCGCTGCCCGTTTTATGCCCGGCCGTCAGGTGTTAACAGAAGAAGAGGCGCAGCGATTAAATGTGAGTCCTAATTATTTCAAGGATTGTTCCGATGTGGTGCTTATGACCTCTCGCGGAGGCAATCGCTATGACCGGACCTTTATGAGCGCCTTTATTAATCCGGGAATTGGCCTTCAAAATTGGGTGTCGCGTTCAAATTATCCGGCCCTGAACATTGTCCAAACCGGTCCTACCGAAATGTCAATTTACGTCAATAAAGATTATGCCCAGCCAACGTCCCATCTGAACCGTTATGCCATACGTCTGGATGGTTTTGTATCCGTTTATGCCCCCTATGATGGCGGTGAAATGATTACCAAACCCTTTACATTTAAAGGAAATCAGCTGGTGATTAATTTCGCTACTTCTGCTGCCGGGGGTGTGCAGTTTGAAATTCAAGATGTAAGTGGTGAGGTTATTCCGGGCTATTCGGTGGAGGAATCAACCATACTGATCGGTAATGAAATCGAGCGTATTGTTTCCTGGAATAAGGGCACAGATATAGGCAGCCTGGCTGGTAAACCAGTACGACTAAGATTTGTGATGAATGATGCACATTTGTATTCGATCCAATTTAAATGATCGGTATTACATAACATTTCTCGCGATGACGCAGCGATCCCAAACGATTGATCGCTCTTACGCAACGACGCGACAACGCAGCGGCGCAGCGATATTAATAGAAAACGGATGACGCAGATTATCCGTCGAAGCCGGATCCCGTCATAGCCACGTCTGCGCCGGGCAGGCAGGCGTAGACTGAAACTGATTTGCACGGATTAAAACTAAATAATAATAATTTTTAAATAAAATCCGTGTTAATCCGTGGAATCCGTGGACTATTTTTTTTGTTTGCAGCCTTGGGCTGCGATATGAATAAATTAGGCAAATCAATGCCACTCCCGGGTTGGGTGGAATGGCAGCAATTGCATTAACGTAATTGTAGTATTTTATCTTTACGACGGGTAATTTTTTAATGTTTGAGGAAGGATGTAAATCATGAAAATTCGATTATTTCCTGTATTTGTTCTGATAATACTCCTTTCAAATTATAGCCTTGGCATTTCTCAAAATATACCATCAAATCTTCCTGAGAAAATTGGCTTTCACAAAGCCGTTTACGATTCCGGGGGGAAATTATTACCATGGATTCCCTGGTCCAGGGCGCTGGTCTGTGAGATGGATTGGTATTTAAACTGTCCGGTTGGTGAAAACGGATATCCTGTTTTTATTTATACCACGTTCATGGATGAGAATTACAAACCTTACCGCACCGATACAATCCCCTGCACACAATTAGGAATGGGGATTATATCCTATCTCAAATATTTTTATTATACAGGCCGGGCGGACCCGCAGGTTTTAAAATGGGCGCGATTGATGGGAGATTATCTGATAAAAGAAACGCTCATGCCGGATAAGGGTGTCTATCCGCGTTTTACACGTTCTACCGGCCACCACACCGATTTTCCGATCAAGCGCAGTGCCCAGGGAGATGAAAAATTAGGCATCCATGTGATTGAACCGGATAAAGGCGGTATTGCCGGATATGCTCTGCTATGTTTGTATGATGCTACACAAAATGAAAAATATTTAAATCAGGCTATTCAGAACGCCGATTGTCTGGCCAAGAATATGCGCCTGGGTGATGCCTCCCATTCACCATGGCCTTTTCGTGTCGATGCCGTCAGCGGCAAATACTGGGGTGAGCGCAGCGGAAATATGGTCTATATTCTCCGTTTGTTCGATACCTTGCTTGAAAAAGGCTATGACCGCTTTCAGCAATCCCGCGATGCACTCTGGGTCTGGATTCGCGATTACCAGATTCCGGCACCCGATAGCCGCGACTCCTGTCTGTGGGTACAATTTTTTGAGGATATGTCACCGGAAGATAACCGTAATTCGTGGGCACCTTTAAACATGGCCCGCTATCTGATTGAAAAAAAAGATGCATTAGATAAAAATTGGAAAATATTGGCAGAAAAATGCATACAGTTCGCAATGAAACATTTTGCCATTGAAAAAGCAGGTGGGGTGACATTGATGGGAGAACAGGATACGGACAAACGTCCCTGGGGCGGTGCCTGTTCCACACTGGGAGGGGTAGCCGCTATGTTTTACGCCGCCGGGGGTGGTGAGGCGTATAAAGAAATTGCCTACCGCAATCTCAATTGGGTGACCTATTTTATCGACGCGGATGGCGGTCCGGCCGCCTTATGTGGCGCCGACGGTTGGAAAAAAGGCAGCTGGCAGGAGGATTGCCATACCGATAAGGTACATAATTTCATCGATGCGATGAATGTGGTACCCGAATGGAAAATATACCGGTTTCCGGTCACCAGGATTATTCTTAAAAAAGAAATAACAGATATAAAAAAGGGAAAAATTCTTTGTTCGCACCCAGCGGTTTATGATAAAAATGGAATGCTGCTCCCCTGGACTTCATGGAATGATGCCCTTGACAGGGAAATGAAGTGGTATATGAATTGTCCCATAGATAAAGGATATCCAGGGTTTATTTACTTTACTTTCATGGATGGTGATTATAAACTTTTCAGAGATTGGAAAACGCACATTCCGGCGACGCAAAATGGCATGGGTATAATATCCTATTTAAAATACTACAAATATACCGGTAAAAAGGATCCAATAATCCTGCGTTTTGCCAGATATATGGGGGATTATTTGGTAAAGGAAAGTGTAACACCCAACGAAGGCAAATATCCAGTCTTTTCCCGTTCAACAGGTTGGGCCGGAGCGGTTCCACAACCGACGGACTGTGGGTCGCAAAGGGACCTTCCCTATGAGGTCCAGCCGGATAAAGCCGGTATTGCCGGATATGCCCTAACATTACTATATGAAGAAACTGAAGAGAACAGTTATCTGGAACAAGCACTGCACAATGCCCGGATCCTGGCAGCAAATATGCGTGACGGGGATGCGACACGAACACCCTGGCCGTTTCGGGTTGACTATCGCACCGGCGAAGGACGAGGTGAAGTATCCGGGAATATGTCCTTTATCCTGCGTCTTTTTGATCAATTGATGGGAGTAGGATATCATGAGTTTCAGAATCCCCGCGATAAATTATGGGATTGGATACGGGATTATCAGATTCCGAATCTTAAAGGTGACGGTATGCTCTGGGTCCAATTTTTTGAAGATCACGAGGAGCTGGATAATCGTATTGCATGGTCAGTGCTGAATATGGCTCGTTACCTCATTGAAAAGAAAGCAACCATCGATCCGGAATGGCAGATGCATAGCAAAGCTCTGATTGATTTTGTAAATAAAAATTTTACCAGTGTAATTGATGGGATTCTGGTCTGTGGGGAACAGGACTATGACAAGAATCCCTGGGGTGGTGTTTTATCTACCTATGGTGCGGTGCTAGCGATGTATAGTGCTGCTACGGGATTGGATGAATTCAAAGCAATCGCTTATCAGGCCCTGAATTATGGGTTGTATGCGACATTCGATGATGGCTGTCCCAGTGAATGCACAACACATTTAATCCGTGGCGGTTGGCAGGAAGATTGTCATACGGATAAAATTCACAATTATATCGATGCGCTCAGTGTTTATCCGGAATGGGGGGAGTAAATCGTAGAGCGAAAAGCGTGAAGCGTGTAGGGGCACGGCGTACCGTGCCCTAAGGGTATAGGGTATAAGGTATAGGAATATATGGGAATTATAGAACCGGCCCGGTGGGCCGTCTAAAGCCGGAAGTAAGAGGTAGGAAGATAAAAGCGATAAGAGACAATGCTGTAGGGACATAGTTTCCATATCCTGATG
>CAZBBC010000182.1:0-8251 GCA_964489835.1 uncultured Calditrichota bacterium | reverse complement strand
ACGGATAATCCGTGGACAAATTCTTTTTTTGATTACAGCAATATGCTGCGGTATGAATAGATCAGGCTAAATAATCCTGACCTTAATAATGAGGGACAGGAATTAAAAATAAACATAAATTACCATTGGAAAGGAAATTATTATGAGTGTAGCAAAAGTATCTGAGATCATCGCCTCGTCAAAAAAAAGTTTCGACGATGCACTTGAACGAGGTATCCAACGGGCGAGTAAAACCCTTAAAAATGTCAAAAGTGCCTGGATAAAAGATCAATATGTTGAGATAAAAAACGGAAAAGTTGAGGAATATCGTGTGGTCTTGATGGTCACATTTATACTTGATGATTGATTCATTTCTCATTTTTCAGTTCATTATATACTTCTTTAAATTCGGCCTGTTTGTCCGGACCTACTGTCGGATATTTTAAATTCATATTTTTCATTGTCCGTACAATGATCTCGGCAACAGTCATTCGCATATAAGGCTTATTATCAGCCGGGATTGCGTACCAAGGTGCCCATGATCGTGAGGTAGCGTTTAAAACCTCCTCATACGCAAGCATATATTTACCCCAGTAGCTGCGTTCATGAACATCGCCCATTGAAAATTTAAAGTTTTTATGTGGTTCTTCCAGGCGGGATAGAAAGCGGTTCCGCTGCTCATCTTTTGATACATTCAACCAGAATTTGAGAATGATAGTACCATTATGGACAAGATGCTTTTCGTGGTCGCGGATAGATCCATACCGTTCTTTCCAGAGTTGATTTAAATTGATTTTATAGGGAAGTTTCTGAGCCTGCAGGAATTCCGGATGTACCCGTACTACCAGAACCTCTTCATAATAACTGCGGTTAAATATGCCAATGCGCCCCCTTTCCGGAAGATTGCGTGAGGTTCGCCATAAAAAATCATGATCCAGCTCCTGGGCTGAGGGCTGTTTAAAAGAGAAAACCTGGCATCCGGCTGGATTGATACCGGTCATTACCGCTCGAATGGTGCTGTCTTTGCCGGCGGCATCAATGGCCTGAAAAATAAGTAATAAGGCATATTTATCATGTGCATATAAGGTATTCTGCAGTTCATCCATTTCATCAACCAGTTTCTTTAACTTTTTCTTATATGTTTTTTTCCCCAACTTACTATCGGGGGGAGTGGTCGGTGCCTTCGCGTATTTAAATGAGCCATTAAATGGGACTAAATATGGACTGGATACGGCTTTGAACATAAATACTTCCCTTTCTTTTACTTATTTATCCTATGGTATCAATAAATTTTGTTTTTTTAGCAAAAATTTTATGATGAAGCTAATGCCAATCATGGAATTTTACTAATGACCCACCCTGTCTCACTACGCTCGACACCCCTCCCTTCAAGCTTGAAGGGAGGGGCTGGGGGAGGGTCAGGATTTTTTTCTTTGTTTACAGCCTTCGGCCGCAGTATTACATAATGCAGGAATATAATTTTATTGAATCATAATTAGAAAAGTGAAGAAAAGCAAGATAAGTAATGAATATCACCCGGATTATTTGAAGACTGACTTGACATTTCTCGCGATACGTTTTATTTTAAATTTACGACCCTGAATATCGAATATTATTTTATTGGTATTCCTGGTAAATCATAATAAATAGTATTAACAACTCGCACAAAGACGAAAGAAATTATCCACGAATTTCACGAATTGATTCAGTTATCAAATATATAAGAAACCAGGAACAACATCACAAGTGGAAATCGTTTCAAGAAGAATATAGGGAGTTGTTGAATCGTTTTGACATACTTTATAATGAGAGATATATTTTAAAAGATGTAGAGTAGATATTACGTCCCTGACGGGACTAGGCTTTTTATAGGGTATGATTTTGCTAGAAATATGATGTCCCTACGGGACATAAAGGTATAAATATTGACCCTCCCCCAGCCCCTCCTGCCAGGCTTTGCCACCTCTGCGCCACGTCTGCGCCGGGCAGACCGGGCAGACCGGAAAAGGAGGGGTGGACCGCGCTAGCGGGGCGGGGTGGGTTATTATAAAAATCAGGAGAAAAATTGATGATCGTAAAAAACGATTCTGTAGCCTATGATATTATGGCGCCGGGTATAAAGAGAAAGATAATTGCTACCGGAGGAAAAATGATGGCGGTGGAAGTTCACCTCAAAAACGGGGCTATTGCAGCGGTTCACACCCATCCACATGAACAAATTGGCTATATTTTAAAGGGCAGTTTAGAGATTGAAATTGACGGAAAGAAGAATATTATTAAGACTGGGGACAGTTTTTATGCTAGTCCATATACTGCCCATGGGGCGATAGCATTAGAAGATACCATCGCCCTGGATATTTTTACACCACAACGTCAGGACTTTTTGAGGTAGGTAAATGAAACAAAATCGTCGTGATTTTCTCAAAACAATCAGCTGGGCTACTGCTGGTGCCTTAACAACCGGTTGTAGTTTAGATGAGAGGGAGAGGCCAAATATCATTCTGATTCTGGCAGACGACATGGGTTTTTCGGATTTGGGATGTTATGGATCTGAAATACCAACGCCTCATATCGACCATCTGGCGAAAAATGGCATCCGTTTTACTAACTTTTATAATGCTGCCCGCTGTTGTCCGACACGTGCTTCATTATTGACAGGATTGTATCCCCATCAGGCTGGTGTGGGTGCGATGGTCGTGAAAGACCCCGGAACAGTGGACCAGGGACCCTATCAGGGGTATTTAAATCGTAAAAGCGTAACCCTGGCTGAGGTTTTGAAAAAAGCCGGATATCACACCTTTATGTCCGGGAAATGGCATGTGGGGGAATCACACCCGCACTGGCCGATGGACCGCGGTTTTGACGACTATTATGGTATTATCAGTGGCGGCGCGAACTATTTTGATATTCGGAAAACCAAAAAACCGGGCGTCATCCGGCATTTTGCCAGAGGAAATGAAGAATATATGCCGCCAACGGAAAACTGGTATATGACCGATGCTATCACTAATAATGCCGTGCGGATGCTTGATCATTTTGGCAAGAAATCCGATCCCTTTTTTCTATATCTCTCGTATACGGCTCCCCATTGGCCACTTCATGCCTGGCCGGAAGATATTGCCAAGTATCGTGGTAAATATCTGAAGGGCTGGGATAGACTTCGTGAAGAGAGATCCCGACGACAGCTGTCCATGCAATTATTTGACAAGCCCTGGAAACTCACAGAACGTGATCCGATTGCCCCTGCCTGGAATACCCTTGATGCAGAGAAAAAAGAAGAAATGGATCTAAAGATGGCCGTATACGCCGCCCAGATCGATTGCTTGGACCGGGGAATTGGCAAAGTGATGGCTCAATTAAATAAACTGCAAAAAGTTGAGAATACACTGGTTATGTTTTTATCCGATAATGGCGGTTGTGCCGAGGGGGGACCCTTTGGAATGGACTTCTGGAATAACGGTGTCCCGCCGGGTGGCAAGAATGGCTACCATAATTACGGCCTCTCCTGGGCCAACGCCAGTAATACGCCCTTCAGGAAATATAAACAATATACGCATGAGGGAGGAATTACCACGCCTTTTATCGCCCGCTGGCCGGCTGTCATCAAAAATGAAGCGTCAATGGTGCATCAACCGGCACATATTATTGATATAATGACAACTTTTTGTGAGTTGAGCGGAGCAACGTATCCGGAACACCATAAAGGTAACCCAATTATCCCGACCCAGGGTAAATCATTGATACCGATCTTTCGCGGAAGGGAAAGGCAACCACATGAAATATTATGTTGGGAACACATTGGCAGCGTCGCCATAAGAAAGGGTAAATGGAAGCTGGTGGCGGCACGAGAAGAAAAATGGGAATTGTATGATCTTTCCTCAGACCGAACGGAAATAATCAATCTGATCACAAAATACACTAAAAAAGCAGAAGAACTTCATTCAGACTGGATGGCCTGGGCGGATCAATGTGGCGTAAAAATTACGGATATTCATAAAAACGTTTCCATATAATTTCTGCACTCCCCTTGGTAGGATTATTGTAGTATATCTTTATTTGTACAGCTTTAAATATATTAAAGTTCTGTCTCCCCCTTGGAAAAGGGGGACTAAGGGGGATATAAAATTTATATAAATTATTTAAAAAGCACCAATAAACCACCGGTGATAAAAGCGAGGATCCACCAAATATAGGCCAGGCGTGAATAGAGGTGCAGACCGGAAGAAACTTTTGCTTCGGCACCCGCCTTCAGACGATGTCTCCAGATCAAAAGAGTGTCAATGAACATAGCGGTCAATGAAGAATATCCTAGCCAGCCATGAAGTGTAAATGGCGTATTACCTGACCCGATGATCATAAATAGCGTAGCCGTAACATCTAATATTATTCCCAGTGTAATGAATATAAGTACCCGGTTGGGTACCCTATATTTCTTCTGTTCGGTTAAAATGGCAACAGAATAGGCGATCAATGCTAAAATAACAATTCTGGTTCCGTAAGTTAGCATAATGTTCATAAGTTTCTTTTCCTATATATTGATATCAATTTAAATTTTTACTCTCGAAAAGCCGCAAAATAATAAATATAATTTTAATTTGGAAGATAATTCTTACCTGATTTATTCATAGCACAGCCCAATGCTGCAAACAAAAAAAGAAGTCCACGGATTACACTGATTAACACGGATTAAAAATAAAATAATTATTTTATTTAAATGAAATCTGTGCCTAAATAACTCGTGTTAATTTGTGTAATCAATCGTAGCGTCGTCGTGTCGCTGAAATCATGAACGATTTTATCCCGATATGTCCACAGGATAGAGTCGGGATTCAAAAAAGGGCAATATCTAATAATCATATCCTCGTAGAGGATAAATTATTGTAATAACGTGCGTAAACAAATACCCCATCCTCGTAGAGGATGAATTATCGATGGAATGCAAAATAGAATATGTGAAAAATATCTTTTTAAATTTTTTGATTAAATTCCTCAAAACATATCTGCGCTAATATAATGTATGCATTTATTAATCCTCTACGAGGATTATATGTTTTCGGGTTAGATTTTTTCTACAAAAATAAAACCTCTACGAGGTTAATAATCTCATTCGTTCTAACGGTATGAAAGGAAAATAATGATTATCAAAAGAATACAATCTTTATGATATTAACATCGAGGAATTGTCCACGAATTTCACGAATTGATTCACTGATTTCAATATTTTTTCTAATTTTATTATCTTGTTTTTATTTTATAAAGAATTAGAAATCTAATTCGTGCTAATTCGTGAAATCCGTGGATAATCTCTCTGCTTGTTCGCGAGTGATGAATTATCCAGGTTAAATGATTTCTTTAGAAATTAAAAAAAAAAATCTTTTATTAATACTGTATTAATTTGAATTTCTTAATTTATCGAACGGGAAAGAGCAATGGGTATTTTTTCTGGGATATAAATAAACATAAATGTCACATTTAAAGGTCAATAATGAAAAAATATACGAAAAGATTTTTTTTGTGTGGATTAATCCATTTTACTCTGGCGGGAAAGATCCTGATAACTGTTGTTCTGCTGATGGTTCTTGCTGCCATTGACAGTCACGCTCAGGAAACGGACAGTGTTTCTCACTCTAAAATAACGGGTACGGCTCTTTTGAAAGTATTCCTTGATTGTGAAGAGTGTGATCAGACCTTCCTGCGGAGTGTTATAACTTTTGTTGATTTTGTCCGCGATCCACAGGTGTCGGATTTACATATCCTGATCGTAGACCATGGAACCGGGAGTGGTGGTCGACAATATTCCATGCAATTTATTGGAAAAGATAAGTTTTTAGGGCGGGATCAACAATTACACTACACGTCTCTTCCATCGGATACGGAGGATAAGACACGTGAAGGCATTGCTCAGATGATTAAAATGGGATTAATGCCGTATGTATCACAAACATCCCTCGCCGATAATATTAAAATAAAATACGATGTGGCTGAAATGCGAACTTTCAAAAGCCATGATCATGATCCCTGGGATTATTGGGTGTTCTATCTGGATCTGGGCGGGGAATTCGAGGGAGAAGAAAGTCGTAACGATATTAATCTGGTCACTACCATAAATGCTGATCGTGTAACGGAAGATTGGCGTTTTCGATCTACATTTACTTATGAATATGAAGAAGAAAATTTTACGGATGATGATGTGTCTATAAAGAGTACCCTACGGCAATTAGAAGGAGATGTTTCTCTGGTAAAAAGTCTGAGTCCGCGCTGGTCGGCGGGATTGTTCGGCGAGGTGAATGTTACAACTTTTAAAAATATAAGTTTATCCATGGGCTTAGCTCCCGCTATCGAATATAATTTTTTCCCCTGGAGCGAATCAGAATTTAAAGAATTTACCATTGCCTATGCTGCCGGGATTAGATCTTTACATTATAATGAAGAAACGTTGTTTGACAAACTAAAAGAAACATTATTTTTTCATATGCTCAAACTGGAAGTAAAAATGATACAACCCTGGGGGGAAGTCGATACGGAAGTGGAAATTTCACAATATCCAGAACTTTCAGATAAATATGCGATCGATCTGCAGTCTGATATTTCTATACGTATTTCCGAAGGACTCTCTTTCCTGATAGAGGGACAGATTGAAAGTATCCATGATCAGATTTATCTGCCAAAGGGAGATGCCACCCTGGATGAAATATTACTAAAACGTAAACAACTGGCAACTACCTATGATATTTCATTTACTTTCGGTTTTCGATATACCTTTGGTTCTATCTACAATAGCATTGTCAATCGAAGATTATAATAATTACTCAGATATAAATTATTGCGCGGCACTGGCATGCAAATAAGGGAAAGAATTCTGACCCTCCCCCGGCCCCTCCCTGCTTGCAGGGAGGGGTGTCGAGCGTAGCGAGACGGGGTGGGTCATTAGTAAAATTCCATGATTGGTATTAGCTTTATCATATTTTTTTTTGCTAATCGCCCTAGAATAGTCTCCAATCCCTCAATTTAACTCCTTTTTTTGTTCTATAAAATATCGCTTCTTTACAAAAAAACCCTTGTAAATAAGTGTTATATTTTTTATTATCACATAAGTTTTATTATCCCGCCAGAAAAAAAGTTTTTAGGAATTATTACTATATCAGGTGATCAGAATGTTTGGGGCATTGTTGATATCATGAATTTTAATGATTTCAATCCCATATAAAAATTAATGAAGATAAGGAGGAGCATATGTGAAAGAGAATTTTTTTTTCATTTAAATTTTATTGTCATCGTTATCACTTTAATCAAGTAATATTAAAGCAAGGAGATGTAAGATGATGAGAAGTTTGACAAAAAGCGGCTCTATTACTCCGTTTCTCTTGATTATTTTATTTTCCGCATTCTTTATCCTCTCCAATCCACTCGCACTTCAGGCACAAGCAGAAGGAACCATTTCCGGTAAAGTGGTTGAAACAACTACAAAATCTGTTTTACCTGGCGCCAATGTTGTTATCGAAGGTACAAACAGAGGTGCGGCAGCGGACGCCAATGGGCGATTTACCATTTCGGATCTGCCGGCGGGCAGTTATA
Source organism: uncultured Calditrichota bacterium (assembly GCA_964489835.1). Classification (GTDB taxonomy): domain Bacteria; phylum Calditrichota; class Calditrichia; order JAJRVZ01; family JAJRVZ01; genus CAZBBC01. Next base: position 697 of record CAZBBC010000182.1, on the reverse strand, counting down.
CACTGACCGCATCCTTTCTTGGTTATCAGGATATGAGCAAAGAAATTGAAGTAATCGCCAATCAGACGGTTACCTTAAATTTCTCCCTTCAGGAAGGTGTTCTGACCGGTGAAACGGTTGAAGTTTATGGTGAATTGACCCGTGGTCAGGCCAAAGCATTGCAAAAACAGAAAATGGCCCAAAACATTGTTCAGGTCGTATCCGAAGAATTTTTCGGACGATTTCCGGACCGTAATGCCGCCGAAACCGTTCGCCGGCTTCCATCTATCTCAGTATCCAGAGACCAGGGAGAAGGAGAATTTGTTCAGATTCGTGGTATGAGTGAAGAATATAACTCGGTAACCCTTAATGGCATTCGAATTCCTGCCCCGGATGAGAATGAGGGAACCCGTAGTGTTGGTCTCGACATCATCAATAACCGCCTTCTGGGTGAAATCGAAGTGATAAAAGCGGTTACCCCGGACATGGATGGGGATGCTGTCGGGGGTGTGGTTAATTTCGGATTGAGACGGGCACCGGATGAAGGGATCGCTGTCTTAGGTCTCGGCGTCGGCTATAATAACCAGATATCTGACTTTGAAACTTATGGAAGAGGCATACAGGATGCCTATGCCTTGTATGGGACAAGATTACTGGATAACAAGTTGGGCCTCTTAATTGATGCCGCCTTTTACGAAACAAATCGCCATTCTAAACT
>CAZBBC010000181.1:2889-8477 GCA_964489835.1 uncultured Calditrichota bacterium | reverse complement strand
TATATAAGGAACCAGGAGCAACATCACAAGAGGAAATCGTTTCAAGAAGAATATAAGGACTTGTTGAATCGTTTTGACATACTTTATAATGAGAGATATATTTTAAAGGACATAGAGTAGATATTACGTCCCTGACGGGACTAGGTTTTTCTTAGGATTTGATCTTACTATAAATATCATGTCCCTACGGGACATAAATGTGTACATATTGTATTTAACAATAAAAACTATTATTAAAATTAAAGTTAACAAAAATTTTAACCGGACACTTATAGTATTATATAAATAATAATTAAAGGAAAGCATACTTCATGGATGTTTATACGGGAAATTTGCTAAAAAAGATCAACACGATCAGAGAAAATATTTACACCGATGTTTCTCCTATTGATGATATTCGTTTTAAAGAGGGAGACTTAAAAGGGGCAGAAGCAGTCTCTTATAATGACAATGATTGGGAAACTTTTTCTGTCGGGCAGTTTTGGGGTGGCCGGGATCTTACCTGCTGGTTCAGGATTCCGATAGAAATCCCGCCTGAAAATGCCGGTAAACGATATGCTGTAATCATACAACCAGGAAAACGTTATTTTTTTGATGCCAGTCAGGGCGGAGATTACAGGGAATATGAATGGCTGGTTTATCTGGATGGTATACCCTTGCAGAGCATTGATATCCGACGCAATGAAGTGGTCTTGTGGGACAAGTTAGTACCGGGTAAAAAACATTTGCTTGCCATCGAAGCTTTCAGCGGTTTGGAGACACATCAACATCGGTTAGAACAGGCTGATTTAGTGATTATTGATGGGGAATCTGAAGATTTTTACTATAATGCAAAAATTGCCTTTGAAACCCTGCAATCCGCAGACGAGAATCATCCCGACGGCCCCCGTATATACAATACACTAAAAAAATCTCTCTTACTGGTAGATTTTTTACAGATCGGTCAGCCGGCTTTTTATCAATCGATAAAAAAAGCCAATCAATTGATCAAAAAAGAACTGTTCAGTGATGACACGCCAAAAAAAAATCATCCGACGGTTGTAAGTGTGGGAAATTCTCACCTGGATATCGCCTGGATGTGGCAGACAAAACACAGTCGTAAAAAAGCAGCCCGTACGTTCTCCAATACACTGCGGTTGATGGAAATTTATCCGGAGTATCGTTTTATCCAGAGTCAGGCGCAGATATATTCTTTTTTAAAGGAATCATATCCATCTATTTATGAGCGGATCAAAGAGAAAATTAAAAACGGCCGCCTGGAAGCCACCGGTGGGATGTGGGTGGAACCAGATTGTAACATTCCCAATGGAGAATCTTTGATACGGCAGTTTTTATACGGCAAGCGTTTTTTCGAAAAGGAATTTGGCAAGGAAAATAAGGTTGTCTGGCTGCCGGACGTCTTCGGGTATTGTTACTCCTTACCGCAGATCATCGCTAAATGTGGTCTGCGCTATTTTATGACCACAAAAATGAGCTGGTCACAATTTATAAAGATTCCAAACGATACCTTCTATTGGGAAGGACTTGACGGGACACGGATATTGACTCATTTTATATCCACACCGGATCCCAGAGGTTGGCAGGACTATAGTGCAGATCTCAATCCTAAATTTGTGAAAGGATGCTGGGACAACTATAAACAGAAAAAAGAAAACAAGGAAATATTATTCGCCTTTGGGTGGGGCGATGGCGGGTGCGGGCCGACCAGGGATATGTTGGAAAATTCAAAACGGCTGCCATTTATGAATGATATCATTCCCAATCACCGCCAGGGTGGGGTGGAAGATTTTTTTGCCGACCTGGAAGAAAGGGTCATACAATTGCCGATATGGAGTGATGAGTTATATCTGCAGTTTCATCGCGGCTGTTATACCTCTCAGGGTTGGATAAAAAAGAAAAATCGCCAGAGTGAAATACTTTATCATAATACGGAACTTTTTTGTACGATAGATTTTTTAAAGTCCGGAGTGTATCCGCAGACTGACTTAAATAAAGGTTGGGAATTAATTCTGATAAACCAGTTCCACGATATCCTGCCCGGGTCTTCCATCCCGGAAGTGTATGAAGATTGCAGAAAGGAATACCAAAAAATTGAGTCCATCGGAGAGAAACATCTGGGGAGGGCACTGGAAAACATCAGTTCCGGGGCAATATCCACAGGATCCGGTAAGAAAATGGTGGTCTTTAATGCACTCTCCTGGAAACGTTCCGATCTCATTCGATTTCCAATAAAAGATATGAAACCACTGCAAATTACTGATGACAGTGGGAAGGAGATATCGTATCAGGTAACGGAAGGCAAAGATGAAGTTATCGCCTATGTTCACGATATTCCTTCCACAGGCTACCGGTACTATAACATACAAAACAAAGAATCCGCTTTGAATTTTTCTTCCAGTCTTAAAATTTCCAAAAACCATTTGGAAAATCAATTTTTTGCCATTGATTTTAATGAGAATGGTTTAATCACCAGTGTATTTGATAAGCATAGTAACAGGGAAGTGGTCGAAGCAGGCAAAGCAGCCAATATTTTGCAAATATTTGAGGATCGTCCCCTGAGAAACAATGCCTGGGATATTGATGTCTTTTATCAGGATAAGTGTGTCGAATTAACCGAACTGGATCACATTGAGGTCATTGAAAAGGGACCGATCCGGGGTGGCCTTCGGCTTAAACGTAAATTTTTAGATTCAGAAATCATTCAAAATATTTATATTTATAAAGATATTCCCCGTATTGATTTTTATACCGATGTGAATTGGCAGCAACATGAAACTTTATTAAAAGTGGCTTTCCCGGTCAACATTCATGCCAATAAAGCAACTTATGATATTCCCTATGGCAATATCCAACGACCGACACACTGGAACACCTTATGGGATTTAGGACGGTTTGAGGTAGCGGCTCAAAAATGGGCCGATCTCTCCGAAGGGGATTATGGGGTCAGTTTGCTGAACGATTGTAAGTACGGGTATGATATCAAGGAAAATGTGATCCGCCTGACCCTGATCAAATCGGCGATCGCACCGGATCCCAATGCCGATATCGGGCATCATAGCTTCGCCTATTCATTGTATCCCCACCCGGGAGATTGGCGTCGTGGAGGAACGGTACAAGAAGCTTACCACTTTAATTATCAGCCGATGGTGAAAATTGTAAAATCCGCTTCTGATAAAAAATCCGAAAAAACTTACTCATTTGTGGAAACAGATTCTGAAAACGTCATCGTCGAAACCGTTAAAAAGTCTGAAGACAGCGAAAGTGTTGTTATTCGTGCCTATGAAATGTATAACCAGAGAGGGACGGTGCAATTTACTTTTGCTCATCCGCTAAAAAATATCTGGGAATGCAACATGTTGGAGAAAGATAAAAAAAGGATAGATTTTACGGGTAATCGAGTGACCGTCAATTTCAAACCTTATGAGATTAAAACACTTATGATAGAATTTTAGTATCAGCTACGTATGTTTTTAACACAAAGAATGATTAGGAATTAGGAACCCGGAACTGGCCCCGATAAAAACGTTTCCCTCCGCGTCGAAGACCCTGTCTTATGGGGAAAACAATTCGGGATGAAATCCTCCAGGATTTCAGAATTAGAATTTGCATGTCATCCCGTAGGGATCTTTTTAGGTGAAGGTATGATCTATCCAGGGATGTCATTTCGAATCCCGATTCATCGGGATGAGAAATCTTATCTTTGGATTAAAAGATCAAATAAAATTTATATGCTTAAACTAACTTATTAATTAATAAATTTAAGATCAATCATATGGCGACCATTCTGTCTCCCCTTAAAAAAGGGGATCAAGGGGATGTAAAAAGCGTCGCAATACGTTAAAATCAAGAATTGTTTTCTATGAATACACAAAAACAACCCCCTAACCCCCTTTGGTAAGGGGGAACTAAATCATTAATATTATGATACTTATACACATATAGTCATTAAGAATTGTGAATAATTCAGGCTAATACTTCATATCCTTCGAGGTTTACAATAAACTTATAAAGGAGAACAACCCATGAAGATATGCAATGCCACCCTTTTATTTCTTTTTTCATTGATCATGATTGCCGGGGCGCAACCGGTTTTTAAAGGTGAACTCATATTCCCTATGCAGGATAAACATGTGCACGGAAGCAGTATCGTCGAAGCACCCAACGGAGATTTTCTGGCCTGCTGGTTCCATGGTTCCGGGGAGCGTAAGGCCGATGATGTCTTAATCCAGGGGGCACGTTTAAAAAATGGTGCGGAGAGATGGGGTGATGTGTATGTGATGGCCGATACGCCCAATCTGCCCGACTGTAACCCGGTTCTCTTTATTGATCAAAAAGAGCGCCTCTGGCTATTTTGGATCGCCGTACAGGCAAACCGCTGGGAGCGGTCGATTCTCAGATATCGTTTATCGACCGATTATCAGTCACCAGGCGTGCCGCACTGGGATTGGCAGGATATCATATTGTTTCAGCCCGGAGAAGCCTTTGCGGAAGCAATAAAGGATGCCTTGCCCAACTTTAAATCACAGGAACCGATGTGGTCAGAATATGCCCCATCGTATAGTAAAATGACCATAGAAGCTGCCCATGATCCGGTCAAACGCCAGGCCGGTTGGATGACGCGAATTCACCCCTTTGTTTTATCCGGCGGGCGTATTCTACTTCCTTTATATTCGGATGGTTACAACGTTTCCGCAGTTGCCATTAGTGATGATTTAGGGGCTCACTGGCGTCTCAGTCTGCCCATGGTGGGACTTGGGCCGATCCAGCCAACCATTGTTCAGAAGAAAGACGGCACGTTGGTCTCGTATATGCGCGATTCCGGGATTATGCCACCCAGGGTGCTGAGAAGTGTTTCGAAAGACGATGGTGAATCCTGGTCATTGGCCCTGGATACCGATATTCCCAATCCCGGTTCAAGTCTGGAAGTAATCGCACTCAGGGACGGCCGCTGGTTGATGGTATATAATGATACGGAGGAGGGAAGACATCGTCTGGCTGTTTCCCTTTCAGATGATGAAGGAGACTCCTGGCCATGGAAACGGTATATTGAAAAGAGAGAGAAGGGCGGCGGTTCCTTTGCCTATCCTTCCATAATTCAGTCCAAAGACGGGATGATTCATTTAACCTATTCTTATGGACTGGAGGGTAAAAAATCGATCAAACATGTTGTGTTAAATGCGGAATGGATAGAAGCCGATTAATCAATATTATCGCAATGAAAAACTACAATGGGCCATAATAGATTTCTAATACTCCCTATCTCCTCCCTATCCGGCAAAGCCGGACAGGGAGGGGTGGACCGCGCCCCTAGCGGAATGGGGTGGGTCATTGATCTAAATCCCTATAAAATTGTTCAGGTAAAACAATCGTTTGCCTATCATGGAAATATTTATTATAATAGCATATAGCGGTTGGGAGAACGACTCACAGGATATAGAAAATCTTCATTTTAAAGGTTTTAAGAACTAATATAAACACTTTTTACCACGAAGTTCACGAAGGTAACGAAGATCTTATTTTTACTATTCTTTTCTCTAAAGCGAAGTCAAATCTATAATTATACTATGTTCTTAAAAAACTTCGTGTTC
>CAZBBC010000181.1:0-2789 GCA_964489835.1 uncultured Calditrichota bacterium | reverse complement strand
TCTAAAGCGAAGTCAAATCTATAATTATACTATGTTCTTAAAAAACTTCGTGTTCTTCGTGTGCTCTGTGGTTATTGAATATATCAGGATAAGAAATCTGTAATAAAAATTTATCATTAGTTCGTGTTGTCTGTTTTACAAAATACCAAGTCCTATAAAAACCAGAATTTAATATCATATGGAGATCGTCTGATGAAAGAACGATTTAAATTGATTGTCTTCATGGCATTTGTTGCCCTATGTATTTTTTCGGTTACACATCTCATAGCAGGTACGACCGGGAAAATAAGGGGAATTGTAACAGAAGCTGCCACCGGTGAACCTCTGGCCGGTGCCAATGTTTTCCTGCAGGGAACCCTGTTAGGAGGGGCAACCGACACAGATGGTGTGTTTATTATCCTGCTGGTGCCACCGGGCACATACACCGTTGAAGCCAGTATGATCGGGTATAAAAGCGAGGTTCAGGATAATGTTCTCGTGGAATCCGATCGCACGATCACGTTGAATTTTGCCATCGAGGAATCCATATTGGAAGGAGAATCGGTGGTGGTGGTTGCCAGCCGTGACCTGGTAAAACTGGACGTTTCCGCTTCGGAAACCAATATATCGAAAGAAGAGATGAAAGAAATACCATTCGCCAGCCGGGTAGAAGATGTTATAGGTCTGCAGGCCGGTGTCCGGGGAAGTCTGGTCGAAGGTGAGCTGAGAATTCGTGAAGGTGATCAGACTGAGAATAACGTACTCATTGATGGATATTCTATGGTGGATACAAAATTCGCTAAAGTAAAATTTCCGGTTAACCAAGAGAGCATTGAGGAAATTAAGGTCTTAAGGGGAGGATTTAATGCCGAATATGGCGAAGCCCGTTCCGGTGTCATCAATATCGTCACCAAGAATCCCGATGATCAATTACGGGTTTCACTGGATTATCAATTGCAACCGGCCGGTTTACGTCACGATGGCAGAAATTGGTATGATCCGGCTAATTTCTGGCCCAAAAGACTCTATGACGGCGCGAATGCCGACGACCCCAGTTATATTGTTCGTCTTGAAGGCATAACACCGGATACCATGCGCTGGGAGGGTTGGAATGCTTATTCAGCCAGGCTATTAAATGACGCCGATCCTAATAATGATCTTACCGCAAAGGAAGCGCGTGAATTATGGAGATGGCGTCATCGGCCGATCACCTATGGCGACCTTGCCGGTCATAATGTTGATCTGGCTATAAGCGGTGGGATAGATTTCCTGCCCTGGCATATGAATATTCTCACAGGCTTCAAATATGAATTGACGCCCTATACTTATCCCCAGGCCCTGGACGGATATGATGAGAAAACTTACTCCTTAAAATTGATCAATAAATTGAGTGAAAGCACCAATCTGACCTTGACCGGTTTACATTCTGATATTAAAACAGTGTCCCGTGACGATGCGGGCAGCTCCTGGAGTAATGAGGTCAGACTGTCCTATGGCGGTGGTGACTTTGAACCGTTTTATCCTTATCGGAAACCATGGGTGAGTACAAAATCTACCTTGGTTGGGTTGAAGATGTTGCATATTGTCTCTCCCCGGGTTTATGTGGAAGCCGATCTGAGCTATTTTGGATCTTTTTGGGATACGCGTCAGTTTGCGCAATCTCCGGCAGACAAGGGTCGGATGTTTCATGGGCGGCTCTATTATGATCCCCAATCCGGTTATATCCCGGTGAAATTGGGTATTAGTGATATGGGCACCGGTTATACAATGTTTGGAGGAGCAAAATCAACAGACGACTCTTATAGCGAACGCTATATTGCCAGATTGTCAATGGTTAATCAGTTTCATCCCTCCCATGAATTAAAGGCCGGTGTGGAATTTCGGTATAACAATATAATAGAAGACCGGGTACATTTTCATAGTAATGACCCGGCGCAAAAGTTTGTCTGGAAATATGATGCTTCCCCTTATGAATTTAGTGCCTATGTACAGGACAAAATTGAATTCCTGGGTATGATCGCAAATGTTGGTCTTCGCTACGATTATTATAATGCGAACGACGAATTTCCCGATGTATGGCGGACTCTGGATTTCGCAACCGATACAGAGATCTTTGATTCGCTTACCGTTGGGACGATGCCGATGCGAAGACCGGAGCCACAACATTACTTCAGCCCCCGGGTGGGCGTTTCCTTCCCGATATCAGAGAATAGTAAAGTGACCTTTAATTATGGCCATTTTGTCCAGATGCCGCCGACAGAGGCTTTGTATTCCACGACAGCGGATTACGGAAGACCGCGGGTGCAATGGCTGGGCAATTCTTATCTTGGGTTTCAAAAATCCTATAATTTTGAACTGGGCTATGATCAGAATGTCAGAGGATGGTTTCAATTACATGTGGGCGCTTTCTATAAAGATTATTCCGATGTGGTCAGCGGGATTGTATTCGCCCATTCCAATCAAAACCTGGTATTAGAATCCGCTGTTCAGCGCGAGAACAGGGAAGTGAGAGGAATAGAGATCGAACTGCGCAAAGCCACCGGCCGCTTTCTGACCGGTTTCTTCAATTTTAGTATTACCCAGAAAAGTGTCAGCGATCTGCGGGTTCCTCCCGATATTAGCCAAATACCAATCATTACAGACAACACCTCTATTGGTTTAAACGGAGAATTACGAGGTATTCCCCGTCCACTGGTTGAAGATATTACCCCATACGGCAGTGGTGTGATTACGCTGAGCGCCCCGGAGAATTGGGGTCCCCGGGTGTGGGATTATCCTATTTTACATAAAACCAGGGCCAGTTTTGGTTT
>CAZBBC010000180.1:0-8518 GCA_964489835.1 uncultured Calditrichota bacterium | reverse complement strand
TTAATCAAGATCATTTTCTTCACTTCCCCATTATCACCTGCTATCAACTGGTAGTAGTAAACGCCACTCGGCAGATTCTTTCCGTCAAATGTGTAGGTATGGTTTCCTTGATTCAATTTATTTGATACAAGTGTCGCTTTGTAAGTTTTCAAAAACTTACATATTGATTCTAAAAATTTGTTTCTGTACATTATTGCTGTACATATTAGGAGAAAAAGAATGGCTATACAAACAACCTATACACAAGCCAGGGCGAACTTGGCAAAATTATTAGACGAAGTCACACAAAATCAGGAAGTAGTAGTGATATCGAGACGAAAAGCAGAGGATGTAGCAATGATATCCGCCTCTGAATTGAGGAGTATTTTAGAAATTCATCATTTACTTCGATCACCGAAAAATGCAGAAAGGCTTCTTACCGCCTTGAGTAGAGCTCTATCTGAAAAATTACCAGCACAATCTATTGAAAACCTCCAAAAAGAGGTTGGTATTGGGTAAAAAGAAATTTACAACCACGCCTAAAACCACCACTCGCTTCGCTGTGTTCCATCCGGAATTTCGTGATGACCTTCGTTATTGGGTTCAGAGTGACAGAAAAACTGCTCTAAAAGTATTTAATCTTATCGAAACAATCTTAAAAGATCCATTACAGGGTATAGGAAAACCTGAGCCACTAAAGTATCTTGCTGAAAGTGCATGGTCCAGGCGATTAACCCGGGAGCATAGGATTGTATATCTAGTGCGATCAAATCAAATTGACTTTCTTCAGTGTAGATATCATTATTAATGTTGCGCTTTTCCTGAATACAAAAATATTGACTGGGATTCACTTTACACAGAATCGGTTAGACGTATATTCTCATGTGAACTAGATTCCATATGGTCTTTGTTACCACCAACACTAAATTCATCATTTGATTGTGAAGGTAAGTTTATTCAGAATTTACATGTAAAATAAATATTCTTATTCTAAATCCAAAGTCTGCCAGGGAGCGGATCCACCCGCCACGTCGTAGACCCCGTTTTACGGGGCAGGCGGATTTTCAACCTACTGGCCTAACACCATCATTTGAAAAAACTGGTTGAAATTCATTCATTATTAATATACTTTTCTTATACTTACCCGAAACGCTTCCTATTTGACGTGCAAATCTTAAATAAGGATTTTCAGATTTGATCGGCAAAACGATTTCACACTATAAGCTTATTGAAAAAATTGGCGAAGGCGGGATGGGTGTCGTTTATAAAGCCGAAGACACTAAACTCGACCGTATATTGGCTTTAAAATTTCTACCGCCAAATATTTCAGCCAGTGATACTGATAAAGCACGTTTTCTACAAGAAGCAAAAGCGGCATCAGCCATTAATCATCCAAATGTATGTGTAATACATGACATTCAGGAACACGACGACCAACAATTCATCGTAATGGAATATGTCAATGGTCAAACACTTAGTCAAGTAATTAAAGATAGAACCCGACTTCAAATTTCGGATTGCATCGATTTTGCCATGCAAATTGCTGCTGCTTTGCAAGCTGCTCATGAAGCGGGAATTATCCACAGGGATATCAAATCCGATAATATTATTGTCACTCCCAAAGGCCAGGTAAAAGTAATGGATTTTGGTCTGGCAAAATTAAAAGGATCGTTAAAACTCACTCAAACCACCAGCACTGTCGGAACATTAGCCTATATGTCACCGGAGCACCTCCAGGGTTTGCACATTGATAAGCGGACAGATATTTTTTCTTTTGGTGTTGTACTATATGAAATGATAACCGGACAATTGCCATTCAAGGGTGAGTATGAATCAGCATTGATGTATTCGATACTAAATGAAAATCCAGAACCGTTGCAGAAGCACCGTCCGGATATTTCATCAGAATTTATTCATATTCTCAATCGAGCTTTAGAGAAAAACCCGGCGGAAAGATATCAATCAATAGAAGAAATGTTAATCGATTTAAAGCGGGTGAAGAGAGATTCTGACAAAGTGTCTCGAAAATCGCTTTCTGAAATACCTATTGTATCTTTGAAGAAAAAATTTTTAGTCTCACAAATTGCACCTTGGCTAATTGCAGGTACCATTGGAATAGTACTAATTCTGATTACTCTGTCATATCTTATGGAAAAGGGGAATAAGACACTGGCCTTCGAGCAGATGCAAATAACAAGGCTCACCTCACACGGCAAGGCTAAAGATGCCGCAATTTCACCTGATGGCAGGTATATCATTCATGTAATGGAAAATGAAGACAGAGAGAGTCTCTGGCTCAGGCAGGTAGCTACCAACAGTAATATTCAAATACTTCCACCAGAGGAAGTTAGTTTCCAGGGTTTAACCTTTTCGGGCGATGGTGATTATATTTACTATACCAGTCTGGAAACCAATAAAGCAATCCCTGTACTGTATCGAATGTCTGTCCTGGGGGGTAGTACTACTAAGATATTGGAAGATGTTTCTGGTTGTATCACCTTTTCCCCGGATAATAAAAGATTCGCCTTCCTTCGTCGGAATCTTCCCAAAGGAAAAACAATGCTTCTACTGGCTGATGTTGATGGTTCAAATGAAAAAATCCTGGCCCAGCTAAATTTCCCGGAGGGAATGTTTACATCGGGTTTAACATGGTCTCCTGATGGAAGTAGCATTATATGTGGTGAATTTAAAAAAGACATCGGCGCTTGTTCAGTGGTTCGAATAAAAATAGATGATGGCAAAGAAGACAGTATAGATTCACTGAAATGGCGTTATATTAATGATATCGTTTGGTCTTCAGGAGCCAATGGCATAATTATAGATGCGACTTATCAATCCTTTGATAATCAAATATGGATTGTCACATATCCCGATGGTGAGTTGCAACGGATTACTAACGACTTGAATGCTTATCGCAGATTAAGTTTAACAAAGGATAATAATTCTCTGATCACCATTCAATCGGAGATACAATCCAGCATCTGGATTGTCCCAAAGGAGAAAGGTGAAAGTCCACGGCAAATAACAACAGGTAAGTACGATGGTTATGCTGGCGTTGCCTGTACAACGGATGGACAAATTGTTCATGGTGGTTGGGATAGGAAGCTCTGGCTCATTAACAACGATGGCACCCATCCACAACGGTTATCATCTGATGAGGATAGTGATATTCTACCCTCGGTATCTCAGGATGGTCAAACAATCGTATTTACATCTCAACCCGTAAGTGTTTTTGAATTATGGAAAATGAATATCGACGGGAGCCATCGAACTAAATTAGCTGGTTTTGCTGGCGATCCACAGATTTCTCCTGATGGAAATTGGGTGATTTACACATCTGCTCACGAAGGATATTTTACACTGATGAAACTTTCTATTGATGGTGGTGATCCACTTCCGGTTATAGATGTGCCTGCTTTTGGAGCGACCATCTCGCCGAACGGGAAGCGGATTGTTTGTTATCTGGGCGATGACAACAGAATTGATGAATGTAAAATAGCCGTCTTTCCCTTTGAAGGTGGAGAACCTGAAATATTATTCGATTTGCCAGGGGCTATTGATATCAATTCCAATCTTCGCTGGACACCGGATGGCCTCGCAGTGGCTTACATCATAAGTCAAAAAGGTATTTCAAATGTTTGGGTCCAACCGCTTGATGGTAGTCCTTCAAAACAGATAACTAATTTCAAAGAGGACCGAATTTTTTCATTTGATTGGTCACAAGATGGCACGCTTGCTTGTTCTCGCGGTCAAATTGACAATGATGTTGTGTTGATAAAGGATATGAAATGATCGGCAAAACCATCTCCCATTACAAAATAATCGAAAAACTCGGTGCCGGCGGCATGGGGGAAGTCTATCTCGCTGAAGATCTTGAGTTGGAACGGAAAGTAGCCATTAAATTCCTGCCCCAGCACCTTACCAAAGACAAAGAAAATGTAGAACGTTTCAAACGCGAAGCAAAAGCCGCTGCTTCCTTGAACCACCCTAATATTATTACCATTTATGAAATTGCCCAGGATAATGACCAAACATTCATTGTGATGGAATATGTTGATGGCCAATCTTTAAGAACAAAAATGGATAAAGGTATTTCAGATTTAGATGAAATCATTACTATTACAATACAAATCTGTGAAGGCCTTCACGAAGCGCATAAGGCCGAAATTGTCCACAGGGATATTAAACCGGAAAATATTTTAATCGATAAGAATGACCGTGTTAAAATCCTGGATTTTGGATTAGCCAAGTTAAAAGGCGTGATTAAACTGACCAAAGAACCTTCTACGCTTGGAACAATAAATTATATGTCACCGGAACAGGCCAGGGGTGAAGATGTTGATCACCGCACAGACATCTGGTCGCTGGGTGTGGTGCTGTATGAAATGCTCACTGGTAAGTTGCCTTTCAAAGGCGAATACGAACAGGCGGTTATTTATACCATTTTAAATGAACAACCGAGGGCAATCGTTGAATTGAGAAAAGCGCTTCCAGCAGATTTAGTAGCTGTTATAAATGAATGCCTTAATAAAGATATGAATTCCAGATTTAATAGTATTAGCGATATTTTGAACATTCTTTTAAAAATGAATCACAAATCACAGAGAAGAGAGAATGATGAAATCCACATTAATAAACAATCCATTTTAAAGTGGATAATCCCCGCAGCTGGAATTATTATTTTGGCTCTGGTCCTTTGGATGAGCGGCATTTTTGGGTTGCATGATAAGAAAAAAGAAATCGATTCCCTTGCTGTCCTTCCCCTGACCAATCTATCCGGCGATGCCGATAAGGAATATTTCTCTGATGGGATGACCGAAGCCCTGATCACTGAATTGTCCAAAATCAAGGCTTTAAATGTGATTTCCCGAACGTCGGTGATGCGTTATAAGAATTCCGATAAATCACTACCACAAATTGGTAAAGAATTGAATGTGGATGCCGTTGTTGAAGGATCGGCCATGCTGGTGGGAGATCGTGTTCGGATCATCACACAACTTATTGAAACGGCAACAGACCATCATCTCTGGTCTAATGATTACGAGCGTGATTTGAAAGATATTTTAAGTTTGCAAAGAGATGTTGCCCGGGCTATCGCCGCTGAAATCAATATCACTTTGACACAGGACGAACAAAAGCGTTTGCAAGCAACACCTTCAGTCGACCCAAAAGCTCAGGAACTCTACCTCAAAGGCAGATACCACATTAATAAATTAACTCTTGAAGAAGCGCGAAACGCCATTCAGTACTTTCAGCAAGCCCTTGATATCGATAATCAATACGCATTGGCCTATACTGGTATCGCTGAAGCCTATGATATTTTATTTAGTCTTGATGGCATCGACTGGCGGGACGGGCTGAAGATGGTCAGTGAATATGCAGAAAAGGCTTTGGTCATTGATCCAACGATCGGAAATACATATGCACTTTTAGGTGATGTTAAATATTATCTGGAATGGGATTGGGAAGGTGCGGAAAGGGTTTTTAAAAGAGGTGTTGAACTGAGTCCGGGGAGCGATCTCACTCGTGCTTTTTACGCTAATTTTCTGATGGATCGCGCCCGTTTCAATGAGGCGATTCTTCAGTTTCAGTATGCCTTATCTACTGCTCCATTTCATCCATTATATCAATACAACATGGGAATTATCTATTTAAATGCAGATAGGTATGAGGAGGCTATTCCATATTTCCAGAGGGCCATCAATATGGATTCCACATTTATGACGGTTGAAGCCTCTTTAGCTGCCGCTTATTTTGCCAATGGTCAACCGGAAAAAGGCCGAAAACAAATTCAACATGTACAAAGAAAAATCAATCAGAATTTACATATTTCCGCTTCAGAGCAGTATTTTATTGGGGCTGTAATTTTGAAGTTAACGCATAATAAAACCGCTGCCGGGAAATTATTAGACGAATTGTTAAGGGATGAGAATGAGGCCACTAAAACAGGACGCAGTAATACAAAAATTATTCTGTCTATCATCCTTGATGACTTCGATTCCGCCTTCGAATTAATTGGGCAATTGATTGAGGCCAGAGATTGGGGTGTTTTGAACCTTAAAACGAATTATTGGTTTAAGGAATTGAAGATAGACCCCCGCTACCCTGAAATGCTCAAAAAGATTGGACTTGATTAATCATCTGCAAATCAAATGGTATCTTTGATTTTAAAATAGTAGAGGGTTCCGCTGGAGAAGAGCAACATAATAGCTACCCGCCACTAATTGATAGTAGTAGACACCACTCGCCAGATTCATTCCATCAAATTAATAGGTATGGTTTCCTTGATTCAGAAAATATTCCTTCAATAACTTTTACGGTGGTAAATGGCATGGTGGTTTCCCCCTTTTATAGTGAACGGTTACATTTCTAATGAATGGTTATAGTATATTTTAGTAGAAGTGTTTTCATGTATTTTCTTTTACCGAAAGGATATAAATTTACCAACCGAATGTATAAACAACGTGACGAAGTAATACAGGGATTAAAGCGCTTATCCCTGGTGCACCCCCATTAGTTCAGGAAGTTCAACACCGGCTCAAGGAAAATGCTGTTATATCGTCTACACTATTTTTGCCAGATTATGGCAGGCTTTTTGGAAACGCGTGGCAACGGTTATCCCATTCGGACATATCTGATCACATATAGTACAACCGGCACAACCATCGCCAGCGCGTCGTGCCTCAGGAATCGCCATGAATTTCTCACGGGCCATATCGGTATCGCCAACCTGCTGCCGGTAATATTCATCAGCACGCAGTACGGCTGGAATCCAGTTCGAGTTCGGACAAGCCCTCCGGCACTCACCGCACATCATACAATTTGTATGGTGTGTCTGTTGTGCATAGCGATACAATGAAACATCTTCATGATAGCTCAAGGCTTCCTGGACTGCCTTCAAGTAGGTCTGAAATTGGCTAAAAGAGCTGATTGCCTTGTTAACCGTGACTACAGCAGGGTTGCTCAGGACTTTTTTAAGAAAGGCACTTTCCAGATCTTCATCCAGCCCTTTCATCGTTTTCATAGCCATAATGCCGACGCCTTTCTTATAGGCCATTTCCATTTCCTCCTGCATCGCCTGCAAACCGGGCTGATTCAGAGTAGGCATGATCATCAGATACGTGCCGTCCTCGAGTCCTTTACGAACACAGGCCTTTACATCGTCATGGGTGGTTAGTCCGAGATATTTTACCTTGCCCTGCGCCCGGTACTGTTCAAATCTTTCCAGATCATCAGGATCATTGACGCGGTCGACATCGTGGCATGGAAACATCAGAAAATCTACATAAGAGGTGCCAAGCTCATCCAGCACCTCATCAATGTTGTCAAAGTTCGCTTTAAGTGCAATATAAACGCTATCACGCTTGACTTTAAGAAATTTTGCCAGCTGCTTTATCGAATGTCCACCCTTGTAAGAATGCGCCATATGAATCAGGTTCACCCCATGATCAACGACATAGTGGGCGATATTCGTCTGCAGCCCGATCCCTCCCAGGCTAATAGCCGATAGATAGATATCTGTTTTGCCCAGCCGCCGGTACTTCATTTCCGGATTGAAATTCAAAATTTTCGGTTCCTTTTTTTTGCCCTCTTCATCCGCAAATACATTTAAAGGTGAAATAGCGGCCAGTGAGGCCATAATACCGCCTTTTAGAAAATCTCTACGCTTAAGCATTATATCCCCCTCCTTATTTACTTTTGTTATTAAAATCCCGGATTCTCTGCCGGATTCCGGCTAAATAAAAATTTACTGTCTCCTCAGTGAAAACACCTGTTATCCCGATTAAGTATTGCTTTTCTGTAGTAAGCACAACTGCTTCGTTATAAGGATCATTAAAAGTGACAAAATTTTTACTGTGAATGGTATTTTTTGTACCAACAAATTGTTGATAAGCATCTAAGACCGAATCGCCGGGAAAATCAGGCGTACTCTCCTCTATAAACAGTAAAAAATTCTGATCATTAAGTGCATAATTGACCGTGTATATGTTGTTAAGAAACGCGTGGCCCAAAAACGAACGGCTATGATATTTTTCAGAATTAGCGACCCGACCGGAATCAGGGAAAAATTCAAAATTGTGGGGCAATGCAGGTTGAGTAACCAGTTGTTCGGTTAGTTTACGGGCCACGAGTTGCAAAATGGCACCTGTTTTCTCGCCCAGGTCATCACATCGGATTTTAATATAATACTGGGCAATACAAAAATTTAACATTGACAGACTCTGGTAGGCTTGGACACCGATTGGCAGAGACTTGATCCCTTCCGGTTTTTCCTGACTAAAGATACCAAAGGCGTTCACTGAATCTATATGATGGTATATTTCTACCAGGATGGTTTTCTGCCCGGCATTTTCATATTCCGCCACGGTGAGTTCTACAAATTGGTAGGAATGATACAGCGGCGCTGCACCATTAATGTATTCATAGAGATTGTCCGCAGTGTATTTCTCTATTTCTGGTCGCAATTGCCAATCCATCAGTTCAGGAAACGTGATGGTTCCGGAGGCGTGGGCATTATGAAAAAAACAAAAACTTAAAA
>CAZBBC010000179.1:0-8524 GCA_964489835.1 uncultured Calditrichota bacterium | reverse complement strand
GTTAATTTATACCAGGCGATATAGGCGATGAAAATACTGCCAATGGTTAAAATGATCGTCTGAAATACGTCGGTCACCACAACACTGTAAAGACCGCCCATAATGACATATATTGTTGTGATGGTGATGATGATAATAGCGAGGATATCTGCCTGGTGCCCGCTGATAAAGTGAACCAGCCAGGGCGATGAAAGATACCCGGTCAGTGGTTCGAGTGAAATGTAAACAGAAGCAAATTTTCCAATACCCTGGTAAGCATAGCCAATAAAACTGGCTAACGTAAGCACCGCCATTAAGGCATAGGTTGTCCGGGCCAGACGCCCACCGGCATCATTACCAAACCTTGTTTTCATCCATTCCGCAGCCGTCATCACATTTGATCTTCTCACCCACTTTCCCATATAAGCCATAAAAAATGCGGCCATGTAGACACCCCACATCCAGTGATGCCACATGGACTTCATTCCCAGGACAAATAAAATGGAGACAATCCACATCGTTCCTGTTATGTCGAAGGTGGAGACTGCACCGGACATGGACAGGGGCAACCAGTGAATGTTTTTCCCGGCCATAAAGTAAGAATCTAAATTTCGTGAGGCCCGTTTCTGATACCAGAATCCAAGTCCGAGAACGATTAGAAAATAGAGGCTGATGATACCATAGTCGATTAATACCATAGGTATTCCATTTCTTTATAGATAATCATCAGTGTCTGTTTAAAAAAATGCTCCAATTAAGGGTTTTGTTTTTACTAAGATTTGTTTCCCCCTTGGAAAAGGGGCTGCTGCAGTTTAGGTTATTTTCAGGCAAAAGTGAATTTTTCCCACCGATTAGGCATAATCTATTCCCCCTTAAAAAAGGGGGGTAGGGGGATGTATATAAATAAGTTAGACAATTTTTATATCCCCCTTAGTCCCCCTTTTCCAAGGGGGAAACAGATCCTGCTTATAATTAAATCGGTACAAATAAAGTGATACTGCAACAGCCCCAATTAAGGGGAAATACAATCATCGCCTTTATAAATCAATTTTAACCAGACACTTATTATACATCATTTCTACAACATATTCTACTTCTCAATTTCCAGCTCTGCCAGATAAATCGCCGTAATAGACTTACCTTCCTCATTTTTTTCATGGGAAGAATAATAAGATACTAATGCCTTGTCTGGCCCGAGGGCGATGAATCCGGGATAAGAATTGTCACCATCACTGGGAAGTTCAGCAAATGGGACCAGTTCTTCATCTGCCAGCCAGTAGAGTGCTGTTCGGTATGTTTCATTCTCCCGTTTGCGTCCTCCGACCAGGTATCTTCCGTTCCATTTGACTAATAAGGGACCGCCGATATAACGGCCGAGGTCTTTCCGGTACCACTCCTGATAGGGCGGTTTGGACCGGCACAACTCTGCATTGCCGCGCCCACGGCGGGCCACGGCGAGAACCGTACCATCCGACTCAAAAAGAAAAGCGGTTTCGTCACCGTCACGCTCCTGAAAAAGAGCCGCCTTTTTCCAAACCAGGCCATCGTCACTGACCATCATCGCTGATTCCATGATTTTATCTGCACCGGATCGTGATGGGAGCGCCATAAAATTATGAATTCTTCTGGCACATAAATAGGCCTTGTCATCATAGGTCGCCGCCCGCCAGATATAATGACCATAGGTACCTTCAAGCAGTTGCGGACCCTGCCAGTTCCGGCCATCCCTGGACCAGACAGCATAACCCAGATGCTGGTTTATGGTATATTTTTCCGGATCAGATTGTGTTCCGCAATACCAGGTACCCGTATATACGAATAGTTTATCTTTAAATATGAGGAAATGCGGATCGCGCGTATCCCTTTCCGGCACATGAAATCGAAACGACTGTTCCCATTTCACACCATCTTTACTGAATAGAATAATGATGGAAGAGGTTGGATAAATCATATGGCCGTCCGGGCAGCTGCGAAATGTTAAGTAATATAGACCATTGAAACGGCATAAGTCTGTAAACGCATTGTGCTCACCATTGTTAAAAACACGCTTGACCGAGACAACCTTAACAGCCGGAAGTTTCTGGGCGATAGATTGATTAAAGATTAAAAGAGTCAGGGTAAAAATCACGAAGAAAAATCGAAACCATGATATTTTTTTCAGGATACTTCCCGCTAATGGGATAGTATGAATAAAGCCATTAAAGGCTGTTTTTGACCAAATCATCTGAATACCTTTCCATCAATTTAGGTAGTATAAAAAATAACCACGAAGCACACGAAGATAGTATTATTGATTTTATAATAAAAGAAACAATGTTAAAATTTGAGTGAGAATTCCTTTATAAATTCACAATTGCATATTGTAATTATTATACCTTCGTATTCTTCGAGATCGGAGAGTCTGTCCTGAAGACCGCGAGGTCGAAGGATTTTGAATAATTTTAGCATAGACCTGGTCCAAGTAAAGAATGAACTTCAATAGCACAGAAAATTATGTTCTTCGTAAATTATTTGATTTGATATTTTTTTGGATAACACAGAGTAGAGACGTAGCATGCTACGTCTCTACACCTTACGGCATAATAACAACCGCCTGGTTCATCGAAGGCGCCGTGGCCGGAAAAACAAAGGTCTCATTTCCTTTGCTTTTTACCTCGATATAATATTCAAAATCCTCTGGAATAGATTCCGGAGCCAGGGTTACGGTATAGATCCCACCGGAAACATGGGCCAGTTCCTGATTTTGATAGGATTTACCCGCCAAGGGCTTCCAGAATATTGACGCCTCGTTTGCCTGATCACCTAAGAGTATAATCTTGAGCCGGAGTGGTTCATTTGCCATTAGTGAGGTCCGCACCGTGGGAACAATCAGCTGCACGTCACTGGGATACTCCTTACCGGGGAGTGCCTCTTCCGGAAGATCTTCCCCTAATATCTGTGCCAATTCTTTCCCCGGCTCTTCAATATGCGTTGGTATATTATGTTGTTGCCAATTGGCAACGACACCCATGGAACCGGTTGTTTTGATTGTCGCCTGTAAATATCTATGTACTTCCCTTAAATTCTCTATCTGCTGTTTTCTGACGGGAAGAACAATCTCACGGGCCATTTTTGTCCGACGGAGCGGATCTTTTTCACTTTTTACCTGTTCCATCGCCTGGTCAAACTGATTTAAAGTGCAGTTGAATTTTCCGATCGCGCGCAGGTATTTGAAGTTATTCAACCAATAATCAAACCGTTCAAGATTACCCTTGCCTTCTACCTGCGGTCGCAGGCGTTCCATTTCATCGACAAATTCATAGGCTTGGCGGGCTTCGTTCCACGATCTGGAATCGGCAAACAGTCCGCCTGGTCCGCGCCTCCAGTCAGAGGGACGCGGCAGGTTTGCCTTTCTGACGCCAACATCTTCAATGGTTGAATTTCCATCCAGCCTGGAAAATATTTCTGCCAGTACCGGGGCAACATTTTCACCAAAATGAGATTTGGCCCAATCATTATAAAAATCCCCTACTGGCAGATCCCTGGGTTTATCAAATCCTTGCAGAACCAGGCTCGGGTCAGATTCAAAATCCTTATATTGTTTACCGGCACAGTTGATCTTCCTGATCATCTGTTTTTGCTGACTGTTTTCATCCAATTTTGCAATCACGATACCGGCAAGGATGGGATTATCTGAAATCCGATCAAAATGAATCCACAACCTTTTATCGGTTACTGCTATCTTCTCAAAGGTTAGATTCAATGGACGTCCATACCCAGCCTGAGCAAAAATATCCAGAGTATCCACAACCGTTTGGCCCTGTATTTTTAAACCGAACCGGCGTTTGGCTTTTTCTTTATAATGTACTTCAAGAAATTTTAGGGTGACGTCGTAAACACCCTTATCCACATTCAGATAAAAATTATCCATCGAAAATATCAGGGTTCTGAAAACATTTTCATCCTCTAAATTCACAATCGTCCTATCTGTAAAGGTAGTAAAGAGAGCACCCGGCGATCCTTCAATTTTACTAAAATCAAGCGGCTCATGTGCTTTTCCAAAATCAGGATTCCATGATCTTTGTTCCCAGGCGGCCTGGGCCAGCGCGGAAACATTGGGTCCAAGTATTCTTGTCCGCCAATGGATACCGATCAATCCGGTGCAGCCGTAGGCCAGGGCGTCGGCTGCATCCCGACGCATACGACCGGTCCAGAGTTGCGGTATGATCATCGCCGGATCATCTTCTAACCAGGGGATTGCCCATTTGGGACGATCTTTGATCCGGGCAAAACTGAGATCTACCGGTGCAAATCCTACCAGCCGGTTAATACAACTCATCGCCATATTCTTTGGTAAATAATTATCGAAGAGCGTACGATCTATTTTGGGACCCAGTACCCATCCACAGGTGGCCAGAGTAAATGGCACCTGAACTTTTTTAGCCGCGGCAATCGCCGCTTTAATATCATTTTCTGTTTCTTTAATATCTTCTTCCGAATTTCCACCCCAGGTCCAGTTCTCCGGTGTCCAGAACCAGTAGTAGTCGATGGGATAATTTTTTTTAATCCATTCAAACATGCCTTCATAGAGAGATTGTGTCTGTTCTAATTTCTGTTGTTTAGTACCAGCTTTTTTTAACCGTTTATCGACATCTTTTGGTACGATTAATGGTGTTTCCGTCCCTACACATATTTTTATTCCTAAGTGTCTGCCATATGAAAATATATCCTGAAAAAAGTCGCCCGTACGGTTAAACAATATGTTACCCGCTTCCCTATTTTCCGGCCAGGGAGCCATCCCATTCATATAGTCTGCCCCGCAGATATCTTTGTCAAAAAGTTTATTCATACCAAAATAATATTGATTAGTCTTTCGGGCCTGATATCCCCAGGTACCGTTTACAGTGGTAAAATGTCTGGCTGGGTAGCTGAATTTCACCTCGCCGTTTTCACTTAAATCCTGCTTTAAACCGATCCAGACGGTCGGTTCCGGTCCCACATTTCCCTCAGGATAAGTATGCAATCCAAAAAAATTCATTTTTAATTTTGGTAATTGCGCCAGTATCGCTTTATAGTCATCGTCACGCCACCAGTCAGGACCCTCGGGAAAATCATGAAAAGGTTGAATTCCCCGGGTGACAAATAGCGGTTTATTAATTTCATCCAGGTCCAGGTTTAATTGTATTCTCTCATCCGGGATGACATCGCCATGAAGATAGAAGCGCACCCCTAAATATTCCACCAGTCGATAGGCCGCGTAGAGTGTACCGATTTCGTCTCCACCACAGAGAATAGTAATTCTGGTGTTGTGATGTTCGAAAGTTCTGAGCAGGAATTCCTGATCGCTTAATTTTGACACAGCCATATTTAAATCTTCATTGTTAAAGTTTTTTATGATTGGACGGTCTTTTCTTGCCAGAACAATGAGATCTGTGCCATCCGATATCAAGGTACCGGAATGGGTAATCGAGAGCATCTGTCCTGTGCGTTGATAAACATAGCGGCGGACTTCTTTCGCTGCCAGGAGTTCCTGACTGGTGGCCTCATCCGGAACAATAATGGTTGAATAATTATCCGGACGGGTACAGGAAATAAAAAGCAACATAATCATAGCGGAGAGTATTTTTGAAAATAAATATTCTTTCATGATCATATATCTCCTAGTCATGAGATCCAATAATTAGTGAAAAAAATAATCACCTGTCTGCGCCACGTCTGCGCCGGGCAGGCCGGGAAGGCAGAATAACACCTCAGTGATCAGATCCGCCTTCCGAGGCTGTTGCAGTATCACTTTATTCATTCAGCTTTAATTATAAGCAGGCTCTATCTCCCCCCTGGAAAAGGGGGACTAAGGGGGATATATACTCTTCTATGTTATTTATTTACAACCACCTAACACCCTTTATTGGGGCTGTTGTAGATTTGATTTATTGGCACAATTTATCAGAATTGCATGTTCTGTCTCCCCCTTGGAAAAGGGGGACTAAGGGGGATATAAAAATGGCCTAAGTTATTTATAAACATCCCCCTAACCCCCTTTATTAAGGGGGAATAGATTTTGCCTCATTGAATTGAAAAATGCATTTTTCCATCTTCCGACTTAATCCAGATCACACTACGATCCAATAAATATGATCCTACCCCCTGGTTGGCATTCAAATGTATAGATCAAATCATTTTCTGAAATTGTAACACAATCTATTAACTTAATTTTAAATGGGTCTAGTCCAAATGGATTTTCAACAGTCAGTTTGCCTCCCTTTTCCGAAACTATTTCAACCTTTATGACATGGCCGGATTTTTTCAGAGCAGAAACTAAAAATGCTCCTTCCGCGCGGAGTTGGTAAAATCCGACATCATTCCATGATTCCGGAATGGCCGGAAAAATCCTGATGATACCGCCATAGCTTTGTAAAAGCATCTCCTGCAGACCGGAAGTCGCCGCCATATTGCCTTCCAATGTAAACGGACGATAGGTAAATTTAGAATACCCACTTTTTGTCTGATCACCATTCAAATGAAAACTATTTGGAGAACAAAAAGCCCTGGAAAAAATATCCAGCGCCTTTTCCGCCCGTTCGCCGTCTTTGGCCCGGGCTGCAAGACTGGCCAGCCATGAAAAACTGTATCCTGTCCAATAATCCGATCCTAACCGATCCAACTCATTTAATGCTCCCTGAATAATCTGTTGATCTTTGGTTCCATTTTCCCATTGAAAAATCCCCAACGGGTGAATGGCCATTAAATGAGAAAAATGACGATGTGAAAACGGCAAGGAAAGACCTGGGGCGACAAGCAACCGCCCGTCTTCGGTTGAAAAGGCAAAATCAGGAAATTCTTCTCGGATGGATAGCCAACGGTTGCTTTCATTTTCCCGATTTAATTCAGCGGCACATTCGGCCGTGGCTGAAAAAAGCCAGCGTATCAGGGCCAGATCATAATTTGAGGTGGGGGGGAGCCAGGCCTCGAGTTTATTATCGAAAATTTCCGGCGAAGAGCTGAGTGGTAAGTATCGAAGCCCGGTATCATCTTTTTCCGTAACAGCTTCTAGAAATAGGGCCACATCCTTTAGATAAGGATAAGCCCGGTTTTCTAAGAAATCACGATCCATACTGTATCGCCAGTGCAAATAAAAATGATGGGCAAGCCAGGCCGAAGTTGTTGCACTATGCGTATATTGGTGCCACCCGCCAATTTGTTTGCCGTTTATATCAGCGGTCATTGGTACATTGACACCTGGCTTTCCGAAGAATTTTTGCGTATACAACCGGGCTTCGGGCAAGGTTTTCCAAAGCCAGTCTAAATATCCCAATCCCTCCTGTAAATGATTACCACTGTAACAGGGCCAGTAGGAGAGTTGTGTATTCAGATCGTGATGATAATCCCCTCTCCATGGTGGAATCTTGCCCTCATCAGCGGTCCAGATTGCCTGCAGGGTAATCGGCGGTGCCCCTTTCCGGGCAGCCGAACCAAATTTATAAGTATCCAGATACCACTGTCTTTCGATTACAGAGTCCGGGACAGAGATACGGGCCTGACGCCAGAATTCCGACCACCAGATTATGTGTGTGTTAAGAAAATCCTTGAACCCAATTTTTAATGCTTCCTGTGCACGTCTCTTTGACAATGCTAAAGGATCGTCTGTTTCATTGGTCGTGGAGATGCTCCAGGCGCATTCCAGGCTGCCTTCCGCTGTTTCCTGCCACACAATGGTGATGGCGAAACGAAAACCATCCCATCCTTCCTGTTCGAACGAATGACCGTTTTTCGTGCCGGATTTCTGTGGTGCGGGGTAATTGAGCCGGGCCAGATCACCAGCATCCAGGGCATGATAATCTTCTTTGATTTTATCACCCCCGCCGAACGCCGGTGCGACAAGTTTGATGTCCGGTTTCTCAACCATATGATGAATTTTTAAAAAGCCTACCGGTTCCTGAGCATGTTGAAAAACATCAATAGATGTTCCGTTATCAAAATTAACCGTTCCCATTGCCTTTTCCAGCGAGAGACGGCTTGATTTCACCTTTGACGTATTGGGAAATTTTATCTGAATACGTCCGGCCGGAATTTTTGTGGGTCCGGCATTATGGGAATAGGGATCTTCATAAAGACGATGCAGATCTTTGATCCGCCCTTCTTTGACCCATTGGCGCATTGTTCTGTAGTTATAATCCGGGGATTTCCATTCTTCCACCGGTCGTGCGTCCCATAAATCCGCCCGATCCAGTGACAACTTTAAAGGTTGACCATCCCCCCAGAGAAGAATTCCCATCATGCCATTTCCCAGCGGAAGTGCTTCATCCCAGCGATCAACAGGCTGGCTAAATACTAGATCATGCTGGGCAAAAGAAGTCGGAACATAGTCTGATAATTGAGTGTGGGACCTCTTTTCACAGGAGATCAGGAATAAAATGAGAATTAATGATATCGTGATTTGTGTTTGATACATAAATCCCTCCCTCATAGAATATCACCGGAATATCAAATGATTTAGATGTTTAAAAAACATAAGGACTTAATTTAAAGAACTCACCCTAAATCCCTCTCTTGGAAAGAGAGGGACTTT
>CAZBBC010000178.1:0-8531 GCA_964489835.1 uncultured Calditrichota bacterium | reverse complement strand
CGCCGCGGCGGAAATAACCAAGTTTTTGGCTACAATTGCATAGCGCAGCATATTGCTGCAATTAAAAAAAAGAATTCTGACCCTCCCTCAGCTCCTCCTTGTCAGGCGAAGCCAGACAGGGAGGGGTGGACCGCGCCAGCGGGACGGGGTGGGTTAATAATCTCCTCGATTATTCGATTATTTCCTCAAGTTTACCCAAAAGATAATATAACTCCACCATTCCCGTAATAAAATCATAATAATTATTGATATCGGATATCCGGGCATTCTGCATATTCAGTTTTGCATCGATAAATTCTATATTGGATACCAGACCTTTTTGCTTTTGCTGTTCAACGATACGATAATTCTGTTCACTAAATTCAACACTAATTCCTGACAACTCTTTTTGTGTTTTCAAATTTAGCAATTTATTGACTGTCTCCGTTAAAACAAATCGTATATTTTGAAGCTGATCGTAAAAATTTTCCTGGTCCTTCCTGTAAGCGTAATATGACGACTTTAGTTGAGTATAATTCTGGAATGAAGTGAAAAGGGGAATACCCATGTTAACCATCAGCGTCTTAGGGGAATAATCATCAATCTCCCAGGTATCGTTCTCTCGCCAGCCATACGAATAGGACAAGTTTATCACAGGCAAATAAGCATTGTAAGAGTTTCGATAAACTGTTTCACTCATTTCTTCACTCTCTTTTGCCGCGGCTAAGGCAGCATTCGCCGTCATTAATTCCTCATCATCTAAATCAATAAATTTCAGAAGGTTATCATCTTCCAGAGTCAGAAGTCTTTTACTTTCTTTAAGGAGAGAAGACGGAATTCGGTTTTCAACATCAAAAGATTCTCCCCGACGGGCATTTAGTAACCGGGACATCATAATGCGTGCACTTCTCAGGTCTGATTCAGAGGAAGTGACAATACTGAGCTGTTGTTGTTGCTCTACTTTCCAACGCAAAGCATCTGTTTTTGAATACCTCCCGGCTTTATATAAGCGCTCTGCTTTTTCATAATTCAACCGTGATAATTCTGAATATTCCCTCTGTATTTCAAAGATTTCTTTTTGCTTTACAACATTCAGGTAACCCCTGATAACCTGAAAAACAATCGTACGTTTTGTCGATTCATTCAAATGTTCGGCTATATCTTCACTGGTACCGGCCAGTGAAATGCCATTGAATAAATTAAAATTTAATAGCGGCATAGTAAGATCTATCGAACTATAATAGGCATTCTGGTATACTGTTTTTGGTATCTTAAACGGAAGATTTGGATCGTCGAAATACCGGCTGAAATCACGCAGGGCGAGCGTACTATCATCAATCCATGTATAACGTGAATTAAAGGTTATTCTTGGAAATAAAAGTGTCCAGGCATTTTTTTTATTCCAGTTTGCCTGTTTAACCGCATATTCACTTGCCCTTACCTGGTTATTTTGTTTTAATGCCCTGGCAATTGCTTCATCCATCGAAATGAATGTTTGATCGGATGGCGATTGAGCGGAGACGGAAACAATGATAAAAGGAATAAACAAATAATGAAACAAGAAACGAAGACCGTGCATTTAAAATCTCCATCACTATGTTAATTATCAGGATAAAATTTAAAGAAGATGAATATTAAAAATATATTTTTTCTCTGATTGGTAATATTCGCTATCCGATTGGTCGATATGACTAACTGAATCGCTCAGGGTGGGATAGAAGCAGATAATGTATTACATTACAATTGAGCGGTTATTTTAAAGATTGATTATTTAAAACGGGGTGGTCCCGACCGCCTGTTTCCTTCTTCGCGTCCCTCAATACCCTTTCGTGCCTGATTGACAAGGATTTTTTTACCCTGTACATCTTTACCATTGAGACTGGCAATGGCGATCCAGGCTTCCTCTTTGTTAGGCATTTTTATATATCCGAAATTTCTAGATTCTTTCGTATACTTATCATGTATTATTTGCACTTCTTCGATTTCGCCAAATTCAAAAAACAGATTCTTTAAATCCTCCTCCGTAAACTTTGCAGAAATATTGCCCACAAATATCTTCATTTAAGACTCCCCAGTCTAAAAACGGTAGTTTTAAAAGTATTCTATTTTTCCCATTTAACTTACTATTTTTATCGGCCTAAAAATAACCGTTGACATCAAACTATCTCAAAGTCCTTCAAAATAAAAAATATTTTTAATGTTAGCAAAATATTTTTTTATAATAGGTTGGCTGATACCCAAAAGTTCTTCATCGCGTTGTAAAATGTCTGAGAATAATATCACTTTATTTAAACTTATTTCTGGCAGTGTTTATATGAAAGAATAGGAAAATTATCTACAAAATGAATCCGTGCGCATCTATATTTACAGATTGAATAAAATCTGCATTTCTTATTTGACATGTTTCGTTGTCCATGTGTATTTTATAATATATGATTTCAGTCACATAAGATGTAATGTCATCCCGTGTTGATTTATATTTCAACCACGAAGTCCACAAAGGTCACGAAGATATTATATAGACTATTTTTATAATGAATGTAACATACTCTATTTTTTTTAAAACTTCGTGTGCTTCGTGGTAAAAGCTATTTATACGTCGTATATATTATACGGCCAGAGACCATGGCTCACCCAAGGGTGAGTACAAGGTACTCTGTGATTATTTTTTACACTACCACATAAGAAGGATGGGAATTTTATGAAATATAGGACTTTTGCCCGATCAGATGAACAAATATCTCTGCTTGGTTATGGTGCCTGGGGAATCGGCAAAGCATTATGGGTGGGTGCCGATGATAAAGAATCTAAAGAATCTTTACATCTGGCGGTCAGGAATGGCGTAAACTTCTTCGATACAGCATTGGTATATGGCAACGGCCACAGCGAAAAATTAGTGGGAGAAGTTGAGAAAGAGTGTGGAAAAAAGCTTTTTGTTGCCTCGAAGATTCCTTCTAAAAGATTTGAATGGCCGGCTAGTAACAATTCTACCCTGACTGATTCATTTCCAAAGGATCATATCATCCAGAAAACAGAAGAAAGTTTAAAAAATCTGGATCGGGAATATCTCGATCTACAGCAATTTCATGTTTGGAATGATAAATGGGCAGCGGAAGATGAATGGAAAGAAGCCATTGAGCATCTTAAACGCCAGGGAAAGGTGCGTTATTTTGGAATTTCTATTAACGATCATCAGCCTGAGAACGGCATAGAAGCCGGTAAAACAGGTCTCATCGATTCCTATCAGGTCATATTCAATTTGTTCGATCAATCACCAAAAGAAAAACTATTTCCCTTTTGTTTAAAGAATAATATCTCTATCATCGCCCGTGTTCCTTTGGATGAAGGGGGATTGACCGGAACAATAACGCCGGAAACCGCATTCCCCGCCGGTGATTTTCGCCAGCGATATTTCCGCGGGGAGCGTAAACAGGAGATCCTGGATCGTGTTCGGAAAATTCAGGAAATTTCCAAAAATGAAACGGAAACACTGCCCGAAACAGCGTTGAGGTTTATTATAAGTTTTTCGGCGGTAACAACGGTTATTCCCGGTATGCGTAAGAAAAAACATCTTCAGGCAAATACTGGTTTTGTAGAAAAAGGATGTTTATCGCCGGCGCTTGTAGACACGTTAGAAGAACATCAATGGGTGCGGAACTTTTATCTATAGCCTTTAGGGTATAAGGTATAGGGTATATGGTATAAGGATATAGGGGATATCAGGAATTAGGAACTGGGAACTCGGAATTGGAAACCGCAAATGATTTGTACTGTCATCTGTAAGAATCTTTTTCCTTGTTCAGCATGATACCGACAAGCAGAAAACAGAAAGCGGTTGACTGTCCTGCTTTCGGCTTTCAACATTTTGCTTATTGCATACTGCCTCCTGCTCTCTGCTTTCTTCTATGCCCTTGTCGCTCCATGCTCTTCGCTTCACGCTCAACGCCCCACGCGCTCTACACTCTTCTCTTCTCTCTCTTCGCTTTTCGCCTCCCTCGCGCCTTTTCGTTTAAGTTAAACGAGGTTGGCAGCGAACAATTCGCGCTTTAAATATCGCCCCCTGCCCTTTTGACCGGTAAACCGGTTGCTGTCGATTATAATTTCTCCGTTTGAGATAACTTTTTCCGGAACGCCGGAGATTTTATATCCTTCATAAAGGTTATAATCAACCTTCATATGATGGGTTTTCACGGAAATAATGTGATCCTTCGCCGGATTCCATATAACCAGATCGGCATCACTGCCAACAGCAATGGTTCCTTTCTTAGGATAAAGACCAAAAATTTTTGCCGGTGCCGTTGCACACAGTTCAACCCAACGGTTTAAACTCAGTCTGTTTTTTTTAACTCCCGCTTCATACATTAAATGGAGACGATTTTCAATCCCCGGCGCACCATTGGGGATCTTTGTAAAATCCGATCTGCCCAGTTCTTTTTGACCAATAAAATTAAAGGGACAATGATCGGTAGCTATCACCTGTATGTATCTGTCCACAATCCCTTTCCAC
Organism: uncultured Calditrichota bacterium; assembly: GCA_964489835.1. Lineage (GTDB taxonomy): Bacteria > Calditrichota > Calditrichia > JAJRVZ01 > JAJRVZ01 > CAZBBC01. Next base: position 4,045 of record CAZBBC010000178.1, on the reverse strand, counting down.
AATTTTTCCTGGTGTTTTTTTTCCCGTGTCGGAGGTGTAAACACATATTTTGCCCCTTCAAATTCTTTGGCACCAATCATATCCTCTATCGATAGTAACAGATACTGGGGACAGGTTTCCGCATATACCGGTAATCCCTTTTCGCGGGCTTCTTTCACGCGCTGCAAGCCTTCGCTTGTTGATAAATGAACGATGTAGACATTCACGCCTGTGAGTTGGGCAAGGGCAATGGTTCGATTCACCGCTTCTCCTTCAAGCACGGCCGGACGGGTCAGGGCATGGTAGACCGGTGTGCGTTTGTTCTCGGACAAAGCAGTTTTAACCAGGGTATCTATGACTTCGCCATTTTCAGCATGCATACAGATAAGCGCCCCCAGCTGTTGCGCATCGCGCATCAGTCTAAAAATTGACACATTGTCTAACATGAGCGTGTCCGGATAGGCCATAAAAAGTTTAAATGATGTAATACCCTGATCGATCATATTTTTTAAATCCTGTAAAGAGATCTGGCCCGCATCAGAAATAATCAGATGAAATCCATAATCAATACAGGCTTTTCCGTCCGCTCTCTGATGCCAGACATCAAGAGCCTTTTCCGGGTTCTGTCCACGGACCTGTGTTGGAAAATCAATGATGGTTGTCGTACCACCAAATGCCGCTGCAATCGTACCGCTTTCAAAATCATCGGAAGAGCAAGTATCACCCAATGGCATGTCCAGATGGGTATGAACATCAATGCCACCGGGTATCACATATCTGCCCGAAGCATCAATTACTTTATCCGCATCTGTTTCAATTTTTTGGAAAATGGTACTTATTTTTCCTTTATCTATAAAAATATCAGCCGGGTAGTCCTCTTTATCGGTTATTAGCCGGCCATTTTTTATTAATAGTGTCATTATTCCTCACGTTTTATCGGATGTGATTTAAAAATATTTACATTACCATTAAATTTGAATATATATGATCGGAAATATTATTAAATGTAAATTAAATAATAAAGAGTATAAGTTAAAGCCATTTAAATCTACTAGCCTGAATTATTCACCCTGTTGAATAGTCTGTATATAGTATGGCTATCTAGTGCAGTCATTTTTATCCTACAGCGTGATCACAGAGCCTCAGAGTATAATTAATTTGATAAAAACAAATAGTTATAAGAATCATCATTATAAATTAGATGATTAACCTCGTAGAGGTTTTATTATTGTAGAAATAAATCGTAACCCAAAAACATTTAATCCTCGTAGAGGATTTATAATTTCGGACATTATATAAGCACCGACATGTTTTGAGGAATTTAATCAAAAAATTAAAATAAATATTTTTCATGATATTCTTTTTTAATTACCACCAATAATGCATCCTCTACGAGGATGGCGTAATAGTTTATGCATGTTTTATTACAATAATTTATCCTCTACGAGGATACGATTATTGCATTATGCGTTTTTTTAATAGCAACGGATCAAATTACAATAAGTCAGGTATTCTGAATTTATTCAATAATTTTTTTTACATAACAAAGTGAACAGGATATTAAAAAGATTTTTGCTACCCGAATTCTTCATTTCTCGCCCGCCTGCGCCACGTCTGCGCCACGTCTGCGCCACGTCTGCGCCGGGCAGGCCGGGCAGGCAGCGGCGCTGACCCTCCCCCAGCCCCTCCCTGTCCGGCTCTTCGCCGGATAGGGAGGGGTGTCGAGCGAAGCGAGACGGGGTGGGTAATTCGTGAAATTCGTGGACTTCTTTTTTTTGATTGCAGCAATATGCTGCAGTATGAATAGACCAGGTTAATTAAGAATAAATAAAGAATTTTACAATACCAAATTTTGATAGAGGAGAAAAAATGGATATAAAGAATAAAATTGCCTGTATTACCGGTGCCAGTAAGGGTATTGGAAAAGCTACCGCCCTGTCACTGGCCCGTGCCGGGGCCTCGATATCTATCTCTGCCCGAACTAAAGATCTTTTGGAGATGACAGCGGAGGAGGCCCGGTCATTGGGAGCAAAAGTATTGGCTTACCCGGGGGATATGAGTAATGAACCGGAAATAAAAAACTTTATCGCCCAAACTATCCGGGAACTTGGTGGTCTGGATATTCTTGTGAATAATGCGGGTTTCGGACATTTTCATCCGATCGCTGAATTTCCAACCAAAGACTGGGATGAGATGTTCAATCTCAATGTGCGGGGTTTATTTATCAGCACACGGGAAGCATTGCCATACCTGCGCAAAGCCGGGGAATCGGTTGTAGTGAACGTTGTCTCTCTGGCCGGAAAAAATGCGTTTATAAATGGGGGCGGATATGCGGCTACCAAGCATGCGGTGCTCGGTTTCAGCAGATGTCTGATGCTGGAGGAAAGGAAAAATGGTATTCGGGTGCTGGCGGTTTGCCCCGGATCCGTGGCCACAAATTTTTTTGATACGCACCACGATACCTTCGATCCTAAAAAAGATCGTATTCTCAGAGCCGAAGATGTCGCGGAAAGTATTCTAGACATGATCCGTTTACCGCAACGGGCGATGGTCAGTGAAATCGATATCCGGCCTACAAATCCCTAACCATCATCTATCGAGTATTACTTGAACAATTTATGTCCCAGGCGCTTCACCGATGAATCCCAACGTTGGATGAGATAATATTTTTCTTTCTCGAATACGCGGGTGATGTTTTCCAGATATTCTTCTGCTTCTTTGATACTTGCTGATGCGGTTTTATTTGCGAACGAAAGAACACGTGAATGATAAAAAGGTATCATGGACTCGATAAGTTTTTCCCGGTTAACCTCATTCATGCGGTAGGCAATGGCAAAGCTAAATAACACCCGGGCCCAGAGATCACTGGTATAATAGAATTGTTTTTTATCCTTGATATTTTTGAGTTTACAAATCTCCATATATTCCGGTCCGGGAATGATTTTTTCCCATATTTTCCCATATTTATCAAAACCTTTCATACAACTCTCGAAGAGGCTATCGGTATTAACATTTACCACCGGTGGTTTTTCCTCAATGCCGAGACCGAAGCCATAAATATTGCTCGGGCGTGATTCAAAAGTATCCTTCCAGATAAATTCAAAATCCATAATCACTTCGAATAAAGTGGAGACCACCTGTGTAAACATAGGACCCAGGTCCGCCGCCGGATCTTTGGGATTGTGGACTTTCGGACTTCCAAGAAACGCCTGGCATATATTGAACCGGCGGGCAATAGCAATCGTTGTCATCCAGATATCAATACCAAAATTGGCAATTTTGTCATTCCATAATTTTTCTGAGAGAAAGGCACGGGCTAATTTCCCGGAAAAGCCAAAATCTCCGCCAATCGGCTGGCGAACACGAATTCCGAACAGAGAACGGAGTAGCGGATAGGCAATATGGTTCGTAATCGAACCATCATATTTGTGCCGGGCATAAATGGGAGCGACATAATCATATCGTCCCATCAACGGTTCCCCAAGATAACGTATCCATTCAGGGGTAATGCTTTTTAAATCCGCGTCAACAACAATAATGGCACTGGCATTTAATTCGACCGCTGCTTCGAAGAGATTATGAAAATTATTACCTTTGCCTTTTACACCGGGCGCCGTTGATATATATATCTTTGGTACCTCCGTTGGCGTTTCCAGAAAAACATCCTTCGTCCCATCCGGCGAATGGTTATCCATATTGATGATAACCGATCTTTTTTCAGGGAAATGCTCTCTCAGTCCCCTGCTGGCAACATCCGTGGGATAGGCAATATTATCCGCCTCATTATAGGATGGTATACCAACAATTATATCTACATCCGTCACATGCATGGGATTGGCAACAACCCTGTTATTTTTTTCAGTCATTTGGCCACACTCCCGAATTCTTCTGATTTTTAATATTGTATATCATTGCTGATCAACAATTATCATCATTTATCATGAGTGTCCGGTTAAAACTATAATCATTAGCAATCATCACCAGAATATCAAATGGTATAGAGTTTTAATGAACATAGAGACTTGATTTAAAGAACTCACCCTAAATCCCTCTCTTGGAAAGAGAG
>CAZBBC010000177.1:0-8616 GCA_964489835.1 uncultured Calditrichota bacterium | reverse complement strand
CAATAAAAACAAGTAAAATATCTATTTTATTTGCAATTAGCCCATTTCGTCGAACACGATTAAAGTACGATTATTCGTATATATCATTAACTGAAAATTACTCAAAAATATTTCAATATGCCACAATAAAGAGAAATCTTCTTTCAGCAACGTGAATACGCCATCAGCCGATTGAGCCTATAGCAAGATAATTCCCTCTTCAATTATCGGCCGTGACAAAACTAAATCCCCACTTCTTCTTCTCTTTAGGCAACGGAGCAAAGGCCTCTTTTAGCCGCGTCCGCAGCATCTCTTCTGTCAATCCGCGGATCATTTTTCCTTCTTCCACGACCGATATCATACCGGTCTCCTCGGAGACAACGACAATAATCGCATCGGTTTGCTCGGAGATACCCACCGCCGCCCGGTGTCGCGTCCCGAGAGCCGGATCGATATCGGGACTCTGGGACAACGGTAGTATGCATTTTGCAGCCAAAGCGATCTCACCCCGTATGACCATGGCTCCGTCGTGTAGCGGTGAGCGCGGATTAAAAACAGCATTAATCAGCGGCTTGGATACCTGTGCTTGCAACTGTACACCGGTTTCTAATACACTTTTCACGCCCATATCACGAAGCATGACAATCAGAGCCCCAAAATTTTTATTGGACATTTCAATGGTTGCGCTGATCACATCTTCTATAAACTCCGGCTCACCGACCTTAAGAAAGGTACGTACCAGAGGGCTCTGGCCAAGATATATCAGCAAGCGCCGTAATTCCGGTTGAAAGATAATCACAAAAGCGATCACCCAGACCGTCTTCAAATTGGACATGATCCATGAGAGAGCGCTCATATTCAGCAACTCGCCGATCAGCGAGATTAAAAGGATGACGAGCAATCCCATTAACATCCGTGCGGCAATGCTTCCTTTTAAAAATTCATATAATTGATAGAATAGAAAACTAACCAGCAGGATGTCCATGACATCTATAACGGTTATCGGCAAAAATCCCAGTTTAATTAACATAGTCAACCTTTAAATTTGTATAATATTACAATATTTTTTATAAAAATGAAGTGATGTCGGTCAATTTTGATCATTTTAACCACAAGGACGTAATATTCTATCCACGGATTATCCGTCGAAGCCGGATCAGGCGCAGCCGGATAATCCGTGTATAAAAGTTTTTTTAAAATTTTGCTAAAATAACAAAGTTTTTGGATACCATAGCATAGCGCAGCCCAAGGTCGTTTCTAAATAACAAATGACAAATTACAAAATCCAAATAATAATCAATTTTTAAAGTACCAATGTCCCAAATTTATTTGATTAAAATTTTGAAATTGTGATTTGGAATTTACTTGGAATTTGGGATTTGTGATTTGTGATTTATGATTGCCTCAATCATTTTTAGGGCATCTTTTGTCTCCGGGACATCATGAACACGTAGTATATTTACTCCCTTTAAAACAGGCATCAAGAGGGATGCCAGTGACGCTGCCGCCCGGTCCCCAGAGGCCCTTCCTGTAATCGTACCGATAAACGACTTGCGTGAGGTACCGATCAGAATGGGGAAACCGTGCTGCCGGAAAAGATCGCAACACTGTAATAAATTTAGATTATCTTCCAATCTCTTTCCAAACCCGATACCCGGATCGAGGATCAATTTATTCAATCCCTGAGCGGAAAGCGTCTTAATCCTCTCTTCAAAAAAGTCATTCACTTCCAGACACACATTTCCATAAACAGGATTTTCCTGCATGGTCTTCGGGGTTCCCAGCATATGCATAACCACCACAGGACAATCATACTTCCCGGCCACTTCGGTCATATCCGGATCGGCGCGGAGACCTGAAATATCGTTGATCCAGTTCGCACCCACGGACAGGGCTTTATCGGCTACGACAGATTTACAGGTGTCGACCGATATCAGAACCTCTGATTCTCTGCGGATAGCCTCAATAACCGGTACCACCCGCGATAATTCCTCCACTGTCGATACCGGATCGGCACCCGGGCGTGACGATTCACCACCGACATCGATAATGGCGGCGCCTTCACCGGCCATCTTTAATGCGTGGGATACCGCTCTTTTATAATCCAGGTATTTACCGCCATCCGAAAACGAATCCGGCGTTACGTTCAGAACGCCCATAATTCGCGCTGTTTTCAGATTCAGTCCATATAAATCATTTTCCGCGAAAGAGGGATTCAGATGATTCGCGATACGACGCTTTAGCTCATCAAAAATTTCCTTAAGATGAATCGAACGGCTTACCACTTCCGCTGCCATTCGTTTGTTCATATAGTCGTCGTGCAGTCGAAACAGGAATCCGGATCTTTCCGATTCCAGGATTTTGATCGCCCCCGGCATATCATTCGCAACAGATTGCATCTCTTGTCTGACCGGTTCAGGGAGATCTTCTATCAGGCATAACACGGTTCGCTCACGACTATCACCACAATTTGCAGAAAGACCATAAGCCGCTATGGTTTGAGGATCTGGTGGGGATTCATTGATGGTCAGAATGCGGATCTTCATCGGTAGCCGCCTGTTCTTCTTCTGCTATTTCGTTCAGAATCAATCGGATTCCCCGCATGGCCTGGACGGCATAGGTATCGTCCTCCCCCTTTTTCCTTTTCACTCTTTCCCGATAAAAATACAAGGCTTTGTCGCGATCTCCATTGAGCCGGTGCATCGCCCCCAAATAGAGATAGGCATCCGCATAATCATCAATTTCGATGGCGCGTTTAAACTGTTCTTTTGCCCGTTCAAAATCTTTCATATGATAATAACAGATCCCCAGATTATAGTGGTACGTCGCTACATTCGGATCAAGATTTATAAGCGTTGTATAGATCTCGATGGCCTCAGGGGTGTATTTGGATTGCAGGAGAATCTTACCTAATAAAGCCAGTATTTTTTTATTATTTGGATTTAAGCGGACAAAATGGCGAAGTTCTTCCATTGACCGGATAGTATTGGGATTGGTCGGCGCCGCTGTTCCGGTTTCATACAGATTTTCGGCCAATTCGTATACGGCATCCACATATCCGGGATCTAATTTGACCGAATAGTCAAGTACAGATGCCCTGGTTTTAAATCCTCTTTCACGATACCTGCTTTCATGTAAATAACTGAGATAATAGTAAATCCGGGGATTATATTTTTCCTGTGTCAGCGCTTTTTCCAGACAAATTTCCGCCATTCCGTAATTTCCCGCATGCAAATACATTTGGGCCAGAATAATATTCATCTCAGCCGTATCTTTTCCCTCCTTGCTATAAGGGATAATCAGGTTTAACAGGTGTTGAAAATTCCTGTTTAATTGATCGTTATGCAAATTTGAGGTTTCTTTTTTGTTAATCTCGGAGATACCCTTATTTAGGTAGGCATTGGTTATCAAAACAACCATATTCGAATCCGGATTTTGAATCAGCGTCAATACCCGATCATACTGATCATTAAGGATCAATAATTTTACCCGGCAGATTGTCTGCAGACTTTCATCGTCCAGGGGTTCCGGTTTTTTCAGCTTTTCGTTATAAAGAGACAGGTTGCTTTGAATCCAGGCAATTATTTTATCTGCTGCCTCCTGGTAGGATTTCACTTCCAGATGTACTTTTTTAGTCTCACCGGATCGGATAATCCGCCATTCGATTATTATATTATTATCTCTCTGCTCAAGTTCTCCGGTCAGTATTACGGCGGCTCCTATCTTCCCGGCCAGATTGATTCTGTAATCGCTGAATTTAAGTGAATCCTTATTGGCCGTCTGATAAAACCACTCCCAGCGATGGCAGGTATAATCATTTATTAGATGACCATTTAATTGTCTCTGAAGGGCTTCGGTAAGAATATAGTCTTCCTTTTCATTATTCTGAAAAGGTATTAGCATCACCCGATCCGGTAACCCGGGAGGTCTCAGCACCACCCATAAGATAATATAAACACCCAGAAGATAGATATTGGCTCTGATTGCCTTCCGCTTGTAAACCTCCCCGGAAAACAATTTTGAACTCTTAAAAAGAAAATAAAGCGCCAGATTCATGACGACCAGCAGAAATATCAGAAGTAATATTCCACCGGGGACTTCACCGGATAAAAAATATAAAAAATCTTTCATAGTCGTTTAACCCGGTCTTTTAAAGCCTCTGAGATAAACAGGGAATGGTCGCCTAACCAGATGTATTCTTTTGACGCGAAGCACACGAAGATCACTAAGATTTTTAAAAATCATAATTAAAAAAATATAATATTATAATTTGAGAAGAAATTTGTTTACAATGTCAATTTAAATCATTGTTAATATTAGACCTTCGAGAACTTCGTGATCTTCGTGGTTAATTATTTAAAGTATTAAAAAATACATTGCTTCGAAAATCGTTATTCGTTAATCCATGTTCAATATTCAAAAAAGTGAATGTCATATATTTTAAGTTAAGCTTTAGTATCCGTTTTGGAAGAGGGCTTCGGTTTACTGATCTTTTTAGGTTTTTTCTTCTTTTCCTCTGCTGATGTCTTTCCCTTTTTTGGTGATAATTTTTCACCTTTGAGGATTTTATCGATTTGTTCGCCATCCAAGATTTCATAATCCAGTAAGGCACTGGCCAGTGCATGAAGGGAATCGATGTTTTTCTTCAGCAAATTTATTGCTGTTTCCTGAGCAACGGTAATAATATTGCGGACTTCTTGATCTATAACCTGAGCCGTTGTTTCACTATAATCTCTATGTTTGGAAATCTCTCTTCCAAGGAAAATTTCTTCCTCTTTTTTCCCAAAAGTCACGGGACCTAAAACATCACTCATTCCCCACTCACAGACCATTTTACGAGCGATTTCTGTTGCCCGTTCGATATCATTGCCGGCACCGGTTGTAAACTGATTAAATACAATTTTCTCGGCTGCCCGTCCACCCAGTAACTGGGCTAACATCGATACCAGATAATTCCTGGAATAATTATGTTTCTCATCAATGGGTAAATAAGAAGTTACCCCCAGAGCTCTTCCTCTGGGAATAATCGTAACTTTGTGCACCGGGTCTGTATCTGGCAAAAGCCTGGAAACCAAAACATGACCGGATTCATGATAGGACGTACTCTTTTTTTCTTCTTCGCTAATGATCATGGATTTACGTTCCATACCCATCATCACCTTGTCTTTTGCGTCCTCAAAGTCTGCCATTATTACCTTGTCCCGATCTTTTCGTGCCGCCAGAAGAGCAGCCTCATTAACGAGATTTGCCAGATCAGCGCCCGAAAGACCGGGAGTACCTTTCGCCAGTACTTCCAGATCAATATCATTTGAAAGGGGAATCTTTTTGGTATGTACTTTTAATATTCCTTCTCTGCCCCGGACATCAGGACGGTCGACCACAATCTGCCGGTCAAATCTTCCCGGTCGCAGAAGTGCCGAATCCAGAACATCCGGCCGGTTTGTTGCTGCCAGGAGGATCACGCCTTCTTTTGTATCAAAACCATCCATTTCAACCAGCAGTTGATTGAGGGTTTGTTCACGCTCATCATGTCCACCACCGAGCCCAGCGCCCCGGTGTCTCCCTACGGCATCCATTTCATCAATAAAGATAATACAGGGCGCATGTTTGCGCCCGGTTTCAAACAGATCGCGTACACGGCTGGCGCCCACACCGACAAACATCTCGACAAAATCGGCACCACTCATGCTCAAAAAGGGAACCCCGGCTTCTCCGGCAACCGCTTTGGCCAGCAATGTTTTTCCCGTTCCCGGCGGACCGAGAAGAAGCGCTCCTTTCGGAATTTTTCCCCCTAACCGCTGAAATTTTGCCGGATCTTGCAAAAAATCAATAATTTCCTGTAATTCCTGTTTTGCTTCATCAGCCCCGGCAACATCAGCAAAAGTGACTTTTGTTTTATCCTCGGTTACCATTTTTGCTCTGCTTTTGCCAAACGAGAAAATACCCTTGGTACCACCACCGCCACCCTGCATGCGTCGGGCAATAAAAATCCAAACGACCAGAATCAATATCCACGGTAAAGAATTCACAAGAATAACGGTCCATTCACTCGAAGGTGTTACAAATTGAATACTAACCTTACGCTCCGCCCATTCATTGACCATCGTATCATCTACGAATGGAAGCACCGTCTTAAAGTGGGTAATCCGGGTTCCCTGATCCTTGGACAGATTAAGTGGTCTTTTTGTCTCTCCTATTAAAATGTTATCCTTAACAATAACTTCTCCGCTTTTCATATTGTCATCATTCAGGATTGCCATATATTCTGAGTATGATATTTTTACCGCTCCTTCTTCTCCACTTGGCCAGAGCGTACTAAAAAATATTGCAGCGACTAAAATGGCGATCCAGATAAGACCGGTTTTAGAAGCCTTTTTCCATTGGAATTCATCGTCTTTCCGCTTTTTATTTGGATCCCGTTTCGGATGATTATCGTTATTATGCTTATTTTCCTGCATGTATGGGCCTTTCAGAATTATTATCTCCCTTGATGATCAACGATATATATCGCTCGTAAATTCCTTTTCATCTGCCGGTCATCCAAACCATAACCGATGACATATTTGTCATCAATATCGAATCCAATAAAGTCTATTTTCAGATCAATTTTTATCCTTGATCGCTTACGTAATAAAGTGGCAACCCGCAGAGAAGACGGTTCAAAAGCCGATAACATTTTTAATAAAAACTGTACAGATAAACCGGAGTCAACAATATCTTCAACCACCACAACGTGTCTTCCTTTGATGTCGGCGCTTAGGGGTTTTAAAACTTTTATATGACCACTTGATTCTTTCTCATCCCCATAACTGGATATTCTGATAAAATCTATTTCGCAGTCGATGTTGATATATCGTATAAGATCTGCTAAAAAAACAAAACCACCATTTAAGACGCCAATAAGAATCGGAATCTCCCCGGCATAGGTCTCGACCAGTTCATTCCCGAGTTCAACCAAACGTTGATGGATTTTTTCTTCGGATATTAAAACCGAATAATTTTCTTCGAGGATCTCCTTCTGGTCAACTTTAATCATACCGACCCATTCTTTCTCAGTTCAAGTTTATAATATACTTTTGTTTTTTGGGTCACTTTGAAATCCTCATCGAGACGAAAACCGGCGATCCAGATAATCTGCTTGCGATTACAAACGATCGGTATTTCTTTTTTTCTTGCCGTATTAAGTTTTAAATCAATAAAAAAATCGCTTAATTTTCGCCGGTGTTTCATTCCCATCGGTTTGAAGCGATCCCCTGTCTGCCAAAAGCGAACGTTTAGCCGTTTTCCGCTTTGCTCACCGTCAATTAATTCAATATTTCGATTATTGCTGAAAGATACTTCCGCCGCCTTTACTTCATTGAAGAGGATCGTAAACTTTTCATTAATAGACAGGGGCTTCCCCAAAGACAGTGGGTAAATATCATCCCGGGTCCGGACCAAATTGCCAAACAGAATCTGTTTTCTTTCTGCAATGGCTATTCCTTCGTTTAGAAAAGAACGTTTTTTACCCGGTTTTCCATCCCTGATAAATGTATCCCAAACAATAAAATTTCTATCTGAAATCTTATAATTTACAGGATAGAGCTTTGAAATACAATATTCTATCAATCCACGTCTAACGGCTTCATTAAAATTCTGATAACGCTGGCGATTTAAAGATATTCCCGCCTTTGACTTCTTAACAGAGGCAATAATCGCTTCCTGTAATCTATTTTCATACAATTGATAATAAAGAGATAAATCATGGATCACCTTTATCAGATTTTCCTCGAAGTGATCATCCAGGTGATTTTTAAGCAATGGAATCACGGTATGGCGAAGACGATTGCGGAGGATCGACTGATCTCTATTTGAGATATCTTCTCTAAAATCGAGTTTATTTTCGCGGGCATAATCCTCTATCTGTTTTCGTGAGAACGGAAGTAATGGTCTGATAAAACCGTTTCGCCGCGGTCTGATACCCATAAGACCTCTTAAGCGCGACCCTTTTGCCAATCGCATAATAAAGGTTTCAATATTATCATCCTTGTTATGACCGGTGGCAATCACCGCTTTCGGTTGCTGCGTTAAAATTTTATTAAAAAACCGATAACGTTCCTCACGCAGTGTCGTTTCGGTCATTTTGGTCAGGGAGGCCGGAAGGTTGCCGATTTTGATCTGATTGCCATAGCTTCCGGCAAGTGCTTCGACAAATCGTTGATCGTCGTCACTGGACGTGCCCCGCGTGTGATGATTAAAATGCACGACCAATAACCGGTAGCCCAGCTCTTCCTCGAGCTGTTTGAGTATATGGAATAACACACATGAATCAATACCACCGGAAACAGCCGCAAAAACATACCGGGTATCCGTGGTAATTAATTGGTTGGCAAAGATAAAATTTTTAACTTTTTCAATCATTGAAGAGAATTGAGGAGAGGGATTCAAACTGCTTAAGTAATTTTGTAGCGGCGCAGGGATTCGAACCCCGGACACGTGGATTATGATTCCACTGCTCTAACCAACTGAGCTACGCCGCCATTAAAAAAAGGTGGCAGAATAATTCTCACCACCTAATATTTATAGTAGCGGGGGCAGGATTCGAACCTGCGACCTTTGGGTTATGAGCCCAACGAGCTACCGGACTGCTCCACCCCG
>CAZBBC010000176.1:0-8659 GCA_964489835.1 uncultured Calditrichota bacterium | reverse complement strand
CTTGATGTTCCGGTATTTAGTAATACTTTTCAAATTTAAACCGGACACTCATGATATTGTATTAATAATCATAGAGAAATAAATGAATCGTATGGATAAACAAGCGGAGCGGGACCTTCCACTCTTCTATTGGAAAAAATTTATTTATCTCTTATATTTTACAAAAATTAATCTGTGAGGCTAATGCATCTATTGCAGTTATGCATTATAAGGCGGCTTAACTTTCTTTTGTTCTCCGTAAGTCTTTTTTCCACGCTACATGCCGGGGAAAATTCTTCAGTAGCGGTACATATACCCAAAACTCTACAATCAATTACGATCGATGGGTACCTGAATGATGCCGTCTGGAAAGAAGCGGCTATTATCAAAGATTTTTATACCTATCGTCCCGTTGATGGCCAGCCTGCGGCTGAAGAAACCGCAGTATTTTTAGCCTACAATGAATCATCACTCTATGTCGCCTTTATATGCTTTGATCCTTTCCCCGACCAGATACGATCCTCCATTTGCAAACGGGATAATATTGAAGATGATGACTTTATCGTTCTCTATCTGGACACTTTTAATGATGGTAAAGAAACCTATCACTTTTCGTTTAATCCTTTGGGTATCCAGGCGGATGGGATTTACATTGACATGGTTGCCGAAGATTTAACGCCCGATTATATTTTTTATTCCAAGGGTCGAAAATTTGCCAAAGGTTATATCGTCGAAGCCGAAATTCCGTTTAAAAGTCTGCGTTTTCCCAATAGGACAGAAATGGTCTGGGGAATATCTGTCGCCCGAACGATTAAACATTTGGATAAGGATATCATTTGGCCAGCTATTTCCCGTAATTCCACCACTTTTGTCCCCCAATTTGCGAAACTTTATGGGCTCAAAAATATCAATGGTGGAAAAAATATTGAAATACTGCCAGAAGCGACTGCGTTGAAAAGTGGCAACAGAGCCTCTGAATATGACCCGTTTATTGATCAGCGTGCTTCCTACGATCTGGGGGTTAATCTAAAAGTCGGCTTTTTATCCAATTTAACCCTTGATATGGCCTATAATCCGGATTTTAGCCAGGTTGAAGCCGATGCTGACCGGATTGACATTAACCGCCGTTTTCCTCTTTATTATGATGAAAAACGTCCTTTTTTTCTGGAAAGTACCAATATCTTTCAAACGCCCATTAATGCTGTTTATACCAGACGTATGGTAGATCCCTTACTGGGAGTTAAGTTAACCGGTAACTTAAGCGGTTATGAAATTGGACTTTTAGGGGGTATTGATGAATACCCCGGCTCCAGTGAATATCTTTCGGGAATAATTAACACCCGCTCAGCGATCGACAATTCTGTCAATCGTGAACAATTTTATAACGATTATAAAAATAAAAATTCCTACCACACCATATTTCGTTTACGCAAGGAAGTGTGGAATTATTCAAAAATGGGCATACTGTTTACGGACAAACATTTTAAGGATACCCGCAGTATGACTTATGGAATTGACGGGAATCTTTTAATTGCTAATGAATTCTCAGTTTCGTTTCAGGCCCTTAATTCCAATTCAAAAGACTTTTTTGCTGATACGACAAGAAATGATCCTGCTTTTTATTTTAATCTCTTCCGGGGAAGCCGGACATTTAACTTTCAAATTTATTACAATGATATTTTCCCTGATTTTGAAGTTGCCAACGGCTTTATAGAGCGGGATTCAGATTACCGGGAAGGTGGTGTCCACTTCTGGTATGATTTTCGCTCGAATGATTCATTTATTTACCTGGTCCAGCCATCTTTGTTTATCAACCAGATGTATGATCATGCCGGGAATAAAATAGAAAGTTATATTGCCCCCTCCTTATCCCTTTCTGCCAAAGGACAAAATACACTGACTCTCGCCTATTACAGGCAGTTTGAAGAATTTCTCAGTGCGGACTTTAATAAAAACCAGTATCTCTTCAGCCTGGGAAGCAAAACTTTGTCCTGGCTTTTTGCTGATTTTTCTGTTTTTTGGGGTGATGGCATTTATTATAGTTACAATCCGTTCCCCGGTTCAAACCGTTCAATTACCTGGAGTATGGAATTTAAACCATTCAAAAGCTGGGCTACCCTGCTGAGCGGAAGTAATTACATTTTTACGGGTGAGAAAGAAGGGCTTCAAACCCGTATTGCACAGGATATCTACCGGATTCGCAGTGTGTTTCAATATACACGGGAAGTTTCCCTCCGGTTGATCCTGGAGCAGAATAACTACTACAAAGATCTGGATATTAATGCTTTGGCCGGATGGCATCCTTCACCCGGCACCGCCATTTTTTTGGGATATAATGATTATATCGCTAAAAACAGCAAGCGTAATTATATGCGTTTTGCCCGTGGCCTTTTCTTTAAATTTTCCTATTTGATCCGCTTATAGATTTAGAGAAACAACTCTTATTTAAAGGCTTATCTGAGAATGAAGCATAGAAAAAAAATACTTCAGATAATTTTCTACATAACTGATATTATATTTTGTCTCATTATCTCCGGATTTTTTTATCAAACAAATAAACAACCCCTCGACAAGCTCTAAGGCAAAAAGTTATGCAAGTATAACAACCTCATCTAACCATTGAAAAACGAAATTCAGTTCTCAGCATAATCAAATCTTCTGAGTACGTACATATATAATGCGATACATCGATGGTACAACAATCAATGTAAGAAAAGTGGCAAAAGCCAGACCGAAGATAATCGTCCAGGCCAACGGATTCCAAAAAGCGACACTATCACCACCAAAATAAATCTGCGGATTTAATTCTGAAAACAGTGTCAGAAAATTAATATTGATACCAATAGCTAAAGGCAACAATCCCAGAATCGTGGATAGCGCAGTCAGCAGGACCGGTGTAAGTCGTGTAGCACCGGCGTTGACAATAGCTTCCACCGGATCGGTGCTGTTCTTAAGACGTTCATCAATATAATCAATAAGTATTATGGCGTTTTTGACCACAATACCTGCCACTGCAATAATTCCCATTCCTGTCATCATAACAGAAACGTCGATATTAAAAATGACAAACCCGAGCAGCACACCGATAAAACTAAATATGATCTGTGAGGCAATGATCAGCGGCTTTGCCAACGAATTAAACTGGCCAACCAGAATAATCAGGATCAGCGCAATGGCTATAAAAAGTGCTTTAACCAGGTAATCACTAATTTCTTTTTGACTTTCCTGCTCTCCGGTAAATTTAATACTATAATCTTCAGGTTTTTCAAACTTAGGCAATACCTTTTTGATGGTCTGGATGATTTCATTCGCATTGTAACCAGTAAGCACATTGGATGATAAGGTGATTGCGCGCTCATTATCCACACGGCGAATGCCACCATAGCTGGATGTTAAATCCACATCAGCCAGGGCAGAGATCGGTATATTACTGGCCGGGGCACCCTTTTGCCCGGGAACATTGATCTCCTGGCTAAGCAGCTGGAAAATGTCATCACGGTATTGTTTCGATAAGCGTAATTGGATCGGGTATTCGTCTTCACCGTCACGAAATTTAGAAACTTCCTTGCCGTAAACAGCTGTACGGATGGCGGTTCCGATTTGGGCCGTACTGACACCTAATTTGCTCGCTTTGTCACGGTTAACATATAGAGCAATTTCCGGTTTGTGAATTTCCATATCTATCCGCAGATCCTCGATACCTTGAATTTGCTGTTGCTCAATAAATCGTTTTAATTTCTCAGACAAATCAACCAATACGTCAATATCTTCTCCCCGTAACTCAATATTGACCTCCTTACCTGCCGGGGGGCCCATTCTATCCCGGGCTACTTCAATTTCGGCACCGGCTATCCCTTGCACATGATTACGAATCTCATCCAAATAATCCAGTGTTGATTTCATACCTTGCCTATATTTATATTCCACAAAAGAAACCGTTACCTTTGCGTTTTTTTCCTGATTGGTACGGTCAAATATTCCACTCCCGGCATTAACAGCCACATTAGCTACCACCGATTCCACGTTGGGATTATTTGGACCCAGAACATCAAAAACCTTTTTTTCAACCACTTCTGTAACAGAATCCGTTACAGCGATGTGGGTTCCCTCCGGCATGGATATATAAACATAGATATAATTGGGATCACCGCTGGGCATAAAGACGACTTTAGGGGTAGCCACTGCCATAAGGACAAAGGCCAAAAAAAGAAGAATTATCGTCCCCGCGACTACCATATAAGGATGTTTGCCTTTAAGCAGAAATGCCAGCGTTTTACGATAGACGGACATTAATTGGGGCAATATAGATTTCTGGAAACGATCAATCAATCGCACCATAATCGTTTTAAGGAATACATAGGTTACCAAACCAATGGCAATCAGATTACCCAGTGTTATCCAACCAATGAGGTAAAATAAGACAACAACGCCTAATAATATTCCGGCCAACCGCCAGAATTTAAAACTTAATTTTCCGTGACTTTCATCTGTTTCATCACCTTCATACTTCATAAACGTTACCGCAAAAACAGGGTTAATAAAATATGCCACCAAAATGGAGGCAGACAGGGTTATAATTAAGGTCATTGGCAGAAAGGAAATGAATTTACCCATAATTCCAGGCATAAACATCAGCGGGATAAAGGGCGCGATGGTTGTCAGGGTACCCGTAAAAACAGGGATAGCCACTTCGCCTACAGCGCGCTTTGTAGCGTCATCGATCGACAAACCTTTTGTAGTTGTGTAATGGCGATAGATATTTTCCACTACAACAATGGAATTATCGACGACAATACCGAGCACGAGAATAAATGCCATAAGTACGACCATATTCATTGTAAAATCAATCATGGGTAAAACGCTAAAGGCAATCAGCATTGATAATGGTATGGCGATACCAACAAAAACCGCATCGAGCTCACCCATGAAAAACATTAATATGAATACGACTACGACAAATCCAAGAATGATTGTATTAAACAAATCGCTCACCGAATTCCGGGTTTGCTTACTGCTATCACTGGTGAGTGTAATAATCAGATTTTCTGCCGCCCGTTGCTTGAATTTATTTATAACTTCCCGGATTTTATCAACGGCAATTATCAGGTTTTGGCCACTGCGTTTAATTACCGAAAGAGAAATAACATCGTGTTGATTAAGCCTTGCATAACTTTCACGGTCTTTAAATCCGTCCAGTACTTCAGCAATATCTTTCAAATAAATACCGTCTTTTAACAAAATGTTGCCGACCTGTTCAACCCTGCTAAATTCTCCAACAATACGAAAATTTCGTTTCATACCATCCGTTTGTATTAATCCACCGGAAATAGTCATGTTTTCTAAGGCTACGGCATTATCAATGGACATGAATGAGAGACCGGCAGCTTTCATTTTATACAAATCCACATTGATCTGAATTTCCCGTTCCAGCGCACCGACGATATCCACCCGGGTTACTTCTTCCAGTGCTTCGATCTCATCCTGTAAATCATCCGCGTATTCTTTGAGTTTTACGAGTCCAAGATCACCGGAAAGATTCACATACATTATCGGGATTTCCGATACATCTATCTGGGTCATTTCCGGCTCCTGAAACAGGTCATTGGGTAGCTCTGCCCGCGAATCGTCTACCGCTTTTTTGACATCCAGATAAGCCTGTATTTCGTCCGTGGTTACTTCGAATTCTGCAATAATCAGTGAGACATCCTGTAATGATTGGCTGTTGATATGCTTGATGCCGTTAATTCCTTTTAGTTCCTTTTCAATCGGTCGCGTGATCAGGTTTTCCACATCGCCCGGGGACGTCCCGGGATGTATCGTCGTGATCATGAAATAAGGAAATACGATTTCCGGAAATTTTTCCTTTGGTATTATTATATACTGCATAATGCCAAATATGGTGATCAATATTGTAAATATATATACCGTCTTTCTGTTATCAATTGCTTTGTTGGATAATCCGAATTCTTTCATGCTCTCGCCTTTTCCTACTTCTTTTCTGTCTATTGCTTTGTTTTTTTATTCGCTTGCCGATGAAATTTTAACGTGCTGGCCATCCGCCAAATCCTGGAAACCAAACACTACAACAAATTCACCGGCATCAAGACCTTTTTTTATTTCGATCCGTTTTCCACTGGCAATTCCCGGTTCTACCACACGTTTGCTGACCTGCCAAATATCGCGGGTAACATCATTTTTTTTTGCCGTAAATAAAAAGATACCTTCACCACTTTTTTGCGCAGCATTGATGGGAACAGTCAAGGCATTTTTGTTGGTATAATTATTTATGCTGAGGACAACCAGCATATTGGGTTTTATTTCCGGCATATTTAGGGGAACATTAATTTCAATTGGAAAATATCGATTCTTACTATCAATCACCTGCGATACTGCCCGGACTGTAGTTTTAACACTCTTGTTTATTGTCGGAATGTTAACTTCCACCGTGTCACCAACCCGGACTTGATCGATATAATTTTCAGATAATAAAGTACTGATTTTTAAATTCGAAGCTTCCACTACCCGGATCGTGCCAAATCCGGCAGCTGCTGCTTCACCCTCTTTGATCATGATCTGGTCCACATTGCCGTTAATCGGTGATATTATTTTTGTCAAACGGTATTGTTCTTCCACCGTGGCCAGACGTTTTTCTAATGATTCTTTATTGGCTTTTGTCTGCAAATATTGCACTTCGCTCCCGATATTTTTTTTCCACAACCGTTCCTGTCGTTCGAAAATGGTTTGTGCCAATTCAAGATTAGTTTTTATCTCGGATATATTTCTTTCATAAATAGCACCATCTAATTCTGCCAGTACCTGGCCGGTTCTCACTTTCTCACCTTCCATGACGGTAATCTTTTTAACAATGCCGGAGGTCTGTGCCGGAATTAAAATATTATTATCTGACTCTACAGTCCCCTGTACTTTAATGTAATGACGGAATTCACCCCGTTGAAGTTGCTGAATTTTAATATAGGCGATTTTTCCGGAAAAGATATCTCCACTCTCGCGGGCAATCTGCATGCGTAATGTGTCGATTCGGGCAGTCAATGCATCCCTTTGAGATTCAAGTTCCTTAAGCTGTGCCTGTTTGTCCTCTTGCCCACAGGCAACCAGCAATATCATTGCGGAAATGAGTGTAATTATTTTTATCATGATCATATCCTGTATTTAAATTTTTAATTACTAAGTAATTTATCCATGCTGCTGCGTGCATTGAGTAAATCGGAAATTGCCCGCAAATAATCTGATTCCGATTTTAAATATTGATTGTGGCTCTGCACCAGATCCAGACTGCTGACAATACCTTCACGGAATTTTTCTAACGTCACCTGGTAAATTTCAGCGGCCAGTTGCTTCGTGCTCTCGGCACTTTTAAAATTATCAAATGATGTTTTCAATTGACTTTGAACCCGCTCGAATTCAAGAATCAGACTTTGTGCTGTTTTTTCCTTTTGAATCTGGGATTGTTTTAATTCGACTCTTGCCTTTTGAACCCGAAATATTTTTGTACCACCGCTGAATATTGGCCAGCTCAGGCTTATACCAATAGCTGTGGTAGGATACCATTTTTCCTTCCAGTCAAAAATGTTAAATTTGTCACGCTGCGCATTTCTTTGCATAGAGGCAAATCCGACCACTGTAGGCAGAAACGTCGTCCATTCATTTTTCAATGTCAGATCCGCTAATTTTTCTTGAGTAAGCAGTGACCGATAATTAACATTTCCGTATAAATCGAATTCGTCCTGCAAGCGTTCCTGAATGCCCAGCGCAGACAAAGTGACGGCAAGATCATCATTAATACTAATATTCTCCTTCAAATCAATTCCCATTTGTATTTTTAGTAATTTATAGGCGACGACCAACTGCTGGTCCAGAGAACGAAGACCATTTTCCAGTTCTGTGACCGAAATGCGCAATTGTTTTTCATCAGTAGATTCTACAAATCCTTCTTTATACATTTCGCTGATTTCATAATGTGTTTTTTTCAGATTATCCAGACTGGTTTGTAACACCTTTCGATTTTCTTCTCCAATCAAAATTGAAAAATAGGTGCGTGATACGGCCTCTTTTATTTCCAATTGTGTGCGCTTAAGATTCTGTTCCGACAATTGAAGATATACTCTAGAGGCCTGTAGCCCGACCAGATAACTTCCACTGAAAATTAATTGTGTAAGCGTTAGCCCATAAGTCGCATTATGGGGTTTACCAAACCGGACCGGGATCGTTGATCCCGGATCACCACCGAAAATTTCACCCGGTATCAATTGAGTGGGGATATCAATCAGTTTTTGATATTGGGCACTGGCTTCGAGTTGGGGAAATCCGGTGCTCGTTACTTCCCATAATTTCTTATCTGCCGCTTCAATTCCCAATAACGCCTCACGAATGTCATAATTGTTTCTCAGGGCATATTCCTGTGCCTCTTCCAGTGTAAAAGTCATTGCCTTTTGGGCCATGACAGAGCTGGATAAAAGAATGAGCAGCGAAAGCCCTGTCAGAATAATATGATAAAACTGCCTGTTCATTATATCAACCATTCCAATTTATGATTTTTGTATAATACCGTTTATTAATAGATCTAAAATGAAGAATGAATCGTGTTCCAGTTTTCTAAAATCTTTCTCAGAAACCCTTGACGCGGAAGCGATCTTTAATATTTCTACACGGCGCAGGTCCA
>CAZBBC010000175.1:4490-8667 GCA_964489835.1 uncultured Calditrichota bacterium | reverse complement strand
TTCCAATAAACACTGGGCAGAAGATCAGCATGCGTATCTTGAGAGAATCAAAAAGGCATACATTGATCATTCATGATATTGGATTTGGAATAATGACCCACCCCGTCTCGCTGCGCTCGACACCCCTCCCTACAAGCTTGTAGGGAGGGGCTGGGGGAGGGTCAGTGGTTGATCACTTATCTGCAACTTTGGGTTGTGGTATGAATAAGCCAGGATAATTACTCTGTATCTGCCAATTATCAAACGATTGAAAAGGAATGTTTAATGAAAGAACACAGGATCGGAATCATCCTTAATGGTGTTACCGGGCGTATGGGCACCAATCAACACTTAATGCGATCGATCGTTGAATTTATCAAACAGGGTGGCATAGCGGTTGGCAAAGATGAAGTGATACTACCGGATCCGGTCCTGGTAGGGCGAAACCCGGATAAACTGAATCAACTAAAAAATATGTCCGGCATTGAAAAGGTATCGACGGATCTGGATAAAGAGCTTCAAAATCCGGATTATTCGGTTTATTTCGATGCACAGATAACCGGACGGCGGGCAGATGCGGTTCGAAAGGCTGTAAAGGCCGGCAAACATATCTACTGTGAAAAACCGGTCGCTACCGACACAAAAACTGCGATGGAACTTTATAATATTTGTCAGATCGCCGGACTGAAGAGCGGCGTCGTCCAGGACAAACTATGGTTGCCGGGTTTTATAAAGCTTAAACGGTTAATCCAAAGCGGTTTTTTTGGTGATATTCTCTCCATTCGGGGTGAATTTGGCTATTGGGTCTTTGAGGGACATACGATTGCTCCCCAGCGACCCTCGTGGAATTACCGAAAGGAAGACGATGGAGGAATAATCGTCGATATGCTTTGTCACTGGCGATATGTTTTGGATAATTTATTTGGCAACGTAAAGGCTGTATCCTGTCTGGGCGCTACACACATAAAAGAACGGGTTGATGAGGAAGGCCATCCTTACAAAAGCACGGCTGACGATGCCGCCTATGCCACATTCGAGCTAGAGGGCGGGATCGTTGCCCACTTCAATTCATCCTGGTGTGTGCGGGTCAGAAGGGATGATTTACTAAGCCTGCAGGTCGATGGCACCAAAGGGTCGGCTGTCGCCGGGCTGAGAGATTGTTATATCCAGCACTATGGAAACACACCCAAACCGGTCTGGAATCCGGATATCGCCCAACCGGTGAATTACTACGAGGGATGGAGTAAAATTCCTGACCAGGAAATTTATACCAATGCCTTTAAGGCACAGTGGGAATTATTCCTGAAGCATGTGGTCAAAGATGAGCCCTTTCCGTGGACCTTAAAAGAAGGAGCAAAAGGGGTGCAATTGGCTGAAAAGGGATTGGAAAGCTGGCGAAAACGAGCCTGGGTGGATATACCGGAATTATAAAAATGAGATTTCCGGACAATTTATCAGATATCTCAACTATCTAACCTTAATTATTTATGAATTTTTAAATCTATCATATGGCGATAATTAAGTTTCCACCTTGGAAAAGGGGGATTAAGGGGGATATAAAATTGATTAATGTTATGGATAAACATCCCCCTAACCCCCTTTGATAAGGGGGAACTAAATTATTAATATTCTGACACTTGTACACATAAAATTATTAAGTTATAGGGATAATTAAGGCAAAAAAAGAGAATTTAGAGGATGATAAAAACAGCACTGATTACCGGTGGTACCCGCGGTATTGGATTGGGCATTGCCCAAAGTCTTGCAAAGGAAGGATTAAATCTTGCCCTGAATGGTCTCAGAGAAGAAGCAAAAGTACGTGCGGTGATCGATCAATTAAAAGATTATCCGGTGGATATCATCTACTGCCCGGGTGATATCAGCGCTGCTCAGGCCCGGGAATCCATCCTGGAAAAAGTCCGGAATCATTTCGGACAGCTGGACGTTTTAGTCAATAATGCCGGTGTTGCCCCGAAAGAGCGGAAAGATATACTGGAAGCTTCTGAAGAAAGTTTTGAATCTGTATTAAAAACCAACCTACAGGGGCCGTATTTCCTGACACAAAAGATTGCCAACTGGATGATTGATCAGCAACGGGAGGATAAAAATTTTAGTGGCTGTATCATTAATGTTTCTTCCATATCGGCATCGGTAGCCTCGGTGAATCGCGGGGAGTATTGCATCGCCAAAGCCGGTGTGAGTATGATGACTAAACTGTTTGCCGCCCGGCTGGGCACGTTTGATATTCCGGTATATGAAATACAACCGGGTATCATTAAAACAGATATGACCTCGGGGGTGCGGGAAAAATACGACAAGTTAATCGCAGAAGGTCTGACGCTGCAAAAACGCTGGGGAGTTCCTGAGGATATTGGGAAAGTGGTCGCCGCTCTGGTTCGCGGTTCCTTTCCATATTCAACCGGTCAGGTAATCATGGTTGACGGCGGATTAACTTTACCACGATTATAAATCCCCTCCATCGATAAGAGATCCCAGTGACCCTTGTATCAGATTAAATAATCAATCAAGGATTGTTTTTGGATGAATAACTCTAAGCATACCGTGAATCAGGGACCACCGGCTTTCAATATAATGGCCAAACCTATTGGCCCGGTCTGCAATCTCAATTGCACGTACTGTTTCTATTTAGAAAAGGAGATTCTCTATCCGGAAAAAAATAATTTTACCATGTCCGGGGATGTTCTCGAATCGTTTATCCGGCAAAAGATAGAGGCCCACCGTGTCCCTCAGGTAAATTTTGCCTGGCAGGGTGGAGAACCGACGCTTTTAGGCGTCGATTTTTTTAGAAAAGTTGTAAATCTTCAGAATAAATATAAAAATGGGAAAAAGATTGAAAATGCATTCCAGACGAATGGGATCCTGCTAAATGATGAATGGGGTGAATTTTTCATGGAGAATGATTTCCTTGTCGGTCTTTCGATTGATGGTCCTGAACCGTTGCACAACCGCTATCGCTTGAATAAAGGCGGAAAAGGGTCGTTTAAACAGGTGATGAAGGGCATCGAATGCCTGAAAAAACATGATGTCAGATTTAATACGCTTACGGTCGTGCAGAGGGACAATTCTTATCATCCATTGGAGGTGTACCATTTTCTTAAAGAGATTTCAGAGGGATATATGCAATTTATCCCAATTGTTGAAAGAATTTCCGGAAAGGGTGAAGAAAATGACTTAAAACTGGTTTCGCCCAATTATTCGGCCGCGGCAGATGTCTCCGAATGGTCGGTTGAACCGTTGCCATTTGGTACTTTTTTATGCGAAATTTTTGATGAATGGGTACGACAGGATGTCGGTAGATATTTCGTTCAGCTCTTTGATATTGCCCTGGAAGCCTGGATGGGATTGGAGCCCAGTTTGTGTGTCTTTAAGAAAACCTGCGGACAGGCGATGATTATCGAACATAACGGGGATTTATATTCCTGTGACCACTATGTATATCCGGAGAATAAACTGGGAAATATTATGGAAAGCCCGCTCGAATCTCTGGTCAATTCGGAGCAACAAATAAAATTTGGTACCGATAAGCTGGATAATTTGCCGCAATATTGTCTCGATTGTGACGTGCGCTTCGCCTGTAATGGCGAGTGCCCGAAGCATCGTTTTACCCGGACACCGGATGGGCAGGAAGGATTGAATTATCTCTGCGCCGGATACAAAAAAATTTTTCATCATATCAATCTTTACATGAAATTTATGGCGAATGAATTACAGCAGCAAAGGGCGCCGGCGAATGTAATGGCCTGGGCTGCTGAAAAAGATAAAGGTTTTCCTGCATTTAATGTGGGTAGAAATGATCTGTGTCCCTGCGGCAGCGGAAAAAAGTATAAAAAATGTTGCGGACAGAACCAATAGTATTATTATAGAAATATTTCGGCAAAGAAATTTAATCCACGAATTACACGAATTACACGATTTTTTTTTGTATTTTTTATTTCTTAAAAATATTATAAATATAATTCGCGGAAATTCGTGTTAATTCGTGTAATCCGTGGATAAATAAATCTATATGTCCGCGAGAGATAAATTATCCGGATAAGTCTTACCTACAAAATAGTCCTTCTGAAGATCTTTATAATTGTATTTTACCCACAGACTCCTCTCATTGAATAAATTTTTAAATAGATGAAATAAATGAATGCGATTAAATCGTTCCAATATTATTGGGTATTAATCATAA
>CAZBBC010000175.1:0-4390 GCA_964489835.1 uncultured Calditrichota bacterium | reverse complement strand
ATGAAATAAATGAATGCGATTAAATCGTTCCAATATTATTGGGTATTAATCATAAGTCAAAGAATTGATTTTTTTTATTTCTTATGATCAATGGTTGGACCTAAACAAATTTAAAAACTAAGGTTAACTCTTTGTATAGAGTATATGATAGATTAGAGGAGATGGCGATGAAAATTATGGTTGTCGATGATGAAGAAGATGTTCAGATACTTTTTAAACAGCGATTCAGAAAAGAAATAAAATCGGGTACGATTGAATTTAAATTCGCATTCTCCGGTGAATCAGCATTGGATTATCTAAAGAAAGAGGGGGAAGCAAATATCTCTCAAATCTTTTCCGATATCAATATGCCGGGTATGAATGGTATAGAACTTTTAAAAAGAATAAAAGAGCAATACCGCCACCTCAAAGTAAGCATGATAACTGCCTATGCGGATGAACATAGATATCACGAGGCTAAGGAATACGGCTGTGATGATTATTTTACCAAACCGATAGATTTTACCGATTTAAAGCAGAAAATTTTTACATCATAGATTCAAGGATATCTGAAAATGGTAAAAATAGTCTATCTCTCGATTATATTTCTTTCTATCTACTTTGTAGATACGTCTTTTGTCCTTGCTGGTAAAGAATCAGGCAAGCCTTTCATTACTAATTATACACCCGATGAATATAATGGTTATTCTGCAAACTGGACCATTGTGCAGGATAAACGGGGAGTCATGTATTTTGGCAATGGAAATGATTTTGGTAATGGTGATGGTGTGTTAGAATATGATGGCGTATCATGGAATCTGATCCCCTTACCAAAGGGAACCACCGTCAGATCTATGGCAGTTTCTTCTAAAGGAGATGGCAGGATGTATGTTGGGTCTGTCGATGATATCGGATATATAGAACCGGACTCAATCGGACAGATGCGCTATAATTCTCTGCTTAAATATCTGGATAAGGGAGACCAAAAATTTGGAGATGTTTGGGAGACGCATGCCACTAGTCGCGGCGTATACTTTATCTCTCAAAACCGCATTTTTCGTTGGTCACACGATCAAATGGATATTTGGAGATCGAAAAACCGGTATCATGTTTCAGCTGTAATAAATGACACGCTATATGTCCGGCAATGGGACGTCGGACTATTGCGCATGGAATCAGATTCGTTACAGTTAGTGCCCGATGGGGGGCGATTAGCCAATGAGCGTGTATATGTCATTCTTCCCTACGATAAGAAAAGAATATTGCTCGGGACCCGCAAGCAGGGCTTACTTCTATATGACGGGAAAACATTTCAGGCATTTAAAACTGAAGTAGATGATTTTCTTTTTCAGAATGAAATATATTTACCCGGCTGTGTATTAAATGATGGAAGTTTTGCGTTAGGTACTATGCGGGGAGGTCTGGTGATCATTGATCGAAATGGTCGCCTGTTGCGACATATTGATAAATCCATCGGTCTGCAGGACAATTCTGTTTTTTTTATATACCAGGATCGCCAGGGTACTCTATGGATTGCCTTAAACAAAGGTATCTCTAAAGTTGAGATCTCTTCACCGCTTTCATTTTATGATTCATCCTTCGAGTTAGATGCCACCGTTTATTCAATCGTAAGGCATAACGGTATCTTGTACGTCACGACAGGGTTGGGTGTATACTCTCTGGACCCACAACTAAGAAAATTTAAACTGATAACAGGTATTACCTCAGAAAGCTGGGAAATGCTTTCAATGGATGATAGACTGTTAGCAGCAACCTTTAATGGTGTTTATGAGATAAAAGACCAGGCAGCGACTTTGATCAGAGAATCAGTTAGTTATGATTATCGGGCCTTTACAATGCAACGTTCCAGACTGAACAAAAATCGTATCTTTGTTGGATTGGAGCACGGACTGGCATCCCTGCGTTTAAGCAGAGGAAAATGGATAGATGAAGGAATAATTCCAGGTATTCATGAACAAATTCACACAATCGCGGAAACCAAAGAAGGTAATCTATGGTTGGGCACGAATGCTTCCGGACTTATTTTAGTAAGCTTCGACAGTAAAACTTCCCCGCTAAAAGCAAGCATAAAACGATTTGGTATCAATGATCAACTCCCGCCTGGTGGTAGTTCAGCATTTTCTATATCCGGAATCGAGTATTTTGGTACAAATGGAGGACTCTATCGTTACAATAATGAATCCGGATCATTTGCAAAAGATTCTACCTTTAAGAATGTCTCTTATAGTGGATCTTCAGGCAATTACACATTAAAGGAAGACAGCAAAGGTAATGTTTGGATAAATTTTGGTAGTGAAAGCGCCGTCGCCAAACAACAATCCGATGGATCATATCTGATTGAAAAAACACCATTTTTAAGATTTGCGAATATGTCAATCTATAATATTTATCCTGAAGAAAACGGTATTGTTTGGTTCGGCGGTTCAGATGGATTGATACGCTATGACTCCGGCATTCAAGCGACTTATGATGCAGATTTCCCTGTTCTGATACGCAAAGTGATTGTAGGCGAAGATTCTTTGATTTTTGGTGGTGCATATCGTTCAGGGAGAAGGGCATCAGATTTCGAAATTCACAAGTTAGATTATGGCAACAATGCTCTCCGATTTGGATTTGCTGCCCCCAGTTATCAGGCGGAAAATAAAAATCGATTCCAGACCTATTTGGAAGGATTTGATAAAAATTGGTCAACCTGGAAAACGGAAGCTAAAAAGGACTACACCAATCTGCCGGAAGGCAATTATACATTTCGGGCCAGGGCGCAAAATGTCTATGGTCATTTGAGTGATGAGGCGGTTTATAAATTCAAAATTATGTCACCGTGGTATGCAACCTGGCTGGCATATATCATTTATGGACTAATATTGGTCGCCGCTATATTCATCATCGACAGGATGCAGAGACGTCGTTTAATAACCAGGGAACGCGGAAAATCACAGCTACGCGAAGCTGAATTACGGGCCCAGGCTGCTGAAGCCCGGTCCCAAGTCTTACAAATAGAAAATGAACGTAAAAGTAACCTGGAACTGCTCAGTGATATCGGTAAAGAAATAACCGCTTCTCTGGAGTTTGAGACGATATTTTACAAATTATATGAAAATGTTAACCGTCTGGTGGATGCTTCTGTGTTTGGTGTTGGAATTTATGATCCGGATAAACAAATTATCGAGTATAAACTGGCCATTGAAAATGGCAAGCGATTCGAACCATACAACAGAGATGCCCGGGATAAAAGCCAGTTTCCGGTATGGTGTATCGATAATCGAAAACCCGTATTCATTAATAATATTGCCACTGAATATTCCAAATACATCAAGGAATTCAAACACCAACCTGAAGAACTGGAAGACGGTACCACTTCCCAGGATCCATTATCTCTCATATACCTGCCACTCATCGCCCAGGATAGAATTTTGGGTATAATAACCATACAGAGTTTTAAGGTGAATGCTTACACTGAGCAGCATCTTAATATTCTTCAGAATCTTGCTGCCTACACAAGTATTGCCCTGGATAATGCGGATGCTTATCGCCGGCTTAACAGTATTCTTGAAGATCTGAAGGCTACGCAGGAAAAGCTGGTCACACAGGAGAAATTAGCATCTCTCGGACAGTTAACGGCGGGTATCGCTCACGAAATTAAAAATCCGCTAAATTTTGTTAACAATTTTGCGGAGCTCACTGTTGAATTACTTGATGAGTTAAAAGAATATCTTAAGAAATATCGAGATATTCTGACCGACGAAGATGCAGGGAATATTGAAGATATTATATCTGATTTAGACCAGAATGCAAAAAAAATCAACGAGCATGGCAAGCGTGCCGACAGTATTGTCCGCAGTATGTTGCAGCATTCCCGGGGTAAATCCGGTTTGCGACAGGCGACAGATATTAATGCGATGATAGATGAGGATCTAAATCTGGCCTATCATGGGATGCGCGCCCAAAATTCAGAATTTAATATTACTATTGAAAAAGAGTTCGATGAAAGCATTAAAAATGTTGAGGTGGTGCCACAGGACATGAGTCGGGTCTTTTTAAATATAATTACCAACGGCTTTTATGAAACCCATAAGAAAAAAAGTCAAGATGGGAACGACTTTTCACCAAAACTTACCGTGATCAGTAAAAATTTGGGTAAGCAGGTTGAAGTCCGAATTCGTGACAATGGAAATGGTATTCCCGCCTCCGTTCGTGATCACTTGTTTGAACCTTTTTTTACGACCAAACCCACCGGTCAGGGAACAGGATTAGGTTTGTCGTTAAGTTATGATATTGTCGTTAAGGAGCATAAAGGGGAGTTGATGTTTGAAACGGAAGATGGCAAGTTTACTGAATTTATTATCAAAGTACCAAAATCCGCTGAAAACTAATTGGACAATACTATCAC
>CAZBBC010000174.1:0-8797 GCA_964489835.1 uncultured Calditrichota bacterium | reverse complement strand
ATTCGAACAGATAATTACATATTTCTGTTATAATTATCTAATCTGCAACAGCCCCAATTTTTAGGTAATAAAAGTACTGTTCACTTATTCTAAATAAAATTGGTCCGAAATATTTCCTGATTTAATTTTTATTTTTTGGAGATCATCCCCCGTTAAAGCCACCCGGGGAGATATCTCAATAGTGATCGAAGGTTCACCCTTATTATTTCGGGGAATGGCATGCCCGGTATCTTCCAGCCAGCGGGCATACAAATTTAATAAGGCGATTCTGACTGTTTCCGGTGAATTTTCCCCTTCTTTGTTTTTCAACGGACTAAATTCCTCTTGTCTCTCCACTTCGATACATACCGATTGGTTAACATCCATCAGCGCATCAAAGACAAAAGTTTCAAATTTAATACCGTTTTTTTCTTCCGGGGTGATCAGATGACCGTTGGTGTCGATATAGGGAATACTTTTCTCGGCAATATGGTACGGCAACCTGAAACCACCCTTGTTTTCTCTTTCTAAAAATTTACAGTCAAAAATATGAGTGGCAATATTACCGGCCCAGAATTTCAGCGAACCGTCGGGGTTCCTGGCATTCATCTCCTCCGTGCTCAGGTCACTGTATTCCACCAACCCCGGTTTACCGTTGGTTTTACAAAGGATTCCCATCTTTTCTTCCGGATATTTTTTACGTACCACTTTACAGGACATCTCCGATCCTGCCAGCACATGATATCCGATATAGTCCGGATCACAGATACGGGTTAAAACATTATCCACCTGAAAATAAAATAAATGTTCGATACCCCTTTCTTTCATATTTGAGAGCGCACCGCTTTCCGATAACGCTTTAATCGATCCGCCATGACCATTCGGATTCATAAAAATATGATCCGTTTGATCGAGGATCAATTTACCCTGCCGGTCGATGGCCGGGATCATTTGCTGGATAAAAAAGATTACATGGTCTTTGTGATAACCGAAGTAATTATTTTTTTTAAAAAAGGTGATGGTCTGTTCATTGTTGGTCAGACTGGTCATCATATACCAGGGAATTTGGACTCTGTATTTTTTCCCGATGGCCAGTAATTTTTCGGCGTGCAGCTGAAAAAGGCTTTTTTTCTTGACCGGTGTTACCGGAAACATCCCCTTCGGGCCGTCAAATCCCAATCGTGTGCCCTGCCCTCCGGCCACCAGAAAGGCGGCGATTTTACCCCGGGAAAGCATCTCTTCGCCGGCTGTTCGTGCGGCGGTATCTTTTCGCATCCGTTGATCGAGTGTAATAACTTCCGGGGGATCTAATTCATCGTTTTTTTGACGTTCTTTTTTATCTTTAACCTGCCCGGTCAACCGGGAAAGCAGGGAAAAATCGATCATTTCTATCTGAGCCAGCAGATTTTTTCTTTGCCGGTCGTTCAGTGATTCCCAGAATCGAAAAATATGATCCTGTTGATGATCATAAACTTCTTCGATCTTTTTTTGTACCTGGCTGTCTGATTGCTGGATCATAAGTCCTCGGATATTATTATTTTGATTAATTCATGAATTTAAATCTATCAAATGGCGCAAGTAAAGTTTCCCCTTAGAAGGGGTTGTTGCGGTTTAGGTTATTTTTGAGCAAAAGTTCATTTGTGCTATCGATTAAGCAAAATCTATTCCCCCTTAAAAAAGGGGGTTAGGGGGTTGTAAATAAATAACATTGAAGAGTATATATCCCCCTTAGTCCCCCTTTATCAAGGGGGAGACGGATTATGTAATTCTGATAAATTATGCCAATAAATCAAATCTGCAACATCTCCTTTTTTAAGGGGGAGGCTTAATATTATCCCTTCGTCAACATCGTAAAAACACCATCCCACCGCTCATCGGGAGGATTCGCGATAAACTGCTCACAGCGTTTGATATAAGTCTTTGAGGGTTGATCATTATGATTGATTTTCAATGCCTGATTAAAGTAATTGAGGGCAACGGCCCAGTTTTGTTCAAGATATGATTCCATTCCTTTGGCAAAGATATCCATGACCTGCTGCTTGGCCGTCGGAATACCGGTTTTGACCATGCCGGCCAGTTCATAAACTTTCACCGGTTCTGTTTTGCCTTTTACACGCAAAAGATCAAGTTGTCTGACAATGATTTCACTCTTGGCCATCTGATAGCTGTTCTCCCCGATCATAATGAATGTGCCGTATTCCTGATTGGCTGATTCCAGACGGGAACCCAGATTTACCGCATCACCCATTACGGTATAATCGAAACGTGTTTCGGACCCCATATTCCCTAAAACCATATCACCGGTGTTGATACCAATACGGGCATGCAATTGCGGCCGGCCCTGTCTTCCCCACATTTCTCTCAACTTCACCAATTGCTCCTGCATTTCCAGAGCGGCGGCACAGGCTTCAGCGGAATGGTTACCATGAGCGATTGGTGCTCCAAATACAGCCATGATCGCATCTCCCTCGTATTTATCGAGCATACCTTCATATTTGAAGATGATGTTGGTCATCTGAGTAAGATAGTCGTTGAGCAATTTGACCAGGGCTTCGGGTGTTAGCTTTTCGGATACAGTGGTAAAACCGGCAATGTCACTGAATAGGACTGTGCAATTTTTTCTTTCGCCGCCCAGCTTAATTTTGTCCGGATTGGCCAGTAATTCTTCAACCACTGAATGGGTTACAAAATGTGAGAATGTATCCTTAATAAACCGTTTACCTTTTTCTTCTGTATTATACTTATAGAGATATATCAGGGTAAAGGTGAACAGCAGGGTTATCAGTGGATTCACCAGGGGCAGCCAAAAATTATAC
This sequence comes from uncultured Calditrichota bacterium, assembly GCA_964489835.1. GTDB lineage: Bacteria > Calditrichota > Calditrichia > JAJRVZ01 > JAJRVZ01 > CAZBBC01. Next base: position 6,002 of record CAZBBC010000174.1, on the reverse strand, counting down.
TCCCATTGTACCATATAAGCTGCAAATACATTAATCGCCCCGAATAAAAAGACAATCAGAATACTCCAGAGTGGTGAGAGAAAAATAATGATAATTCCAACCAGAATTCCCAACGCGGTATAGAAAAGGAATGACAGCAGCGGCGTTGTCGTATGCACAAAATCACCGGTCAACAGGGTTTGAAGAATATTTGCATGGATCTCTACTCCGGGAAAATTGGGATTAAAAGGCACACTTCGGAGGTCAAAAAGACCCGGAAGAGATGTTCCCACGAGGACGATCTTATTTTCAAAATATTCTTTGGGTATACGCTTCTGCAAAACATCATAAAAAGATATATAACGGAAAGTCTGGAAGTTCCCGAACCAATTGATCACCATATTACCATTGCTGTCTAAGGGGATCTGTCTGATCAACTGATCTTCAGAATAAAGATTTATGGTTTGATTATCTTCAAAATCTACTTTGGTGACACCGGAGAGACTGGTGAATATTCTGAAGGCGAAGGCCGGATAGGAGTGGTCGATAAAATTGCTGTAAAGGTGAATCTTGCGCACGACCCCGTCGGCATCTCCGCGGAAATTCACATGACCCAGCGAATAGCCGGCATTAAGAAGTTCAAAAAACTCATTTCCGATTCTGTCATTAGACGGAAAGATCTCCCGATACTCCGGTTTAAAAAAACTGGCAAATTTCTCCCATTGAAATTCCCTCGGTGCGGTCAGCATCTTATACCGCCAGCTGAGTGAATCTTCCTGCTCAAAATAGAGGGCATTGACAATATTACCGCTTTTAGCGACCGCCTGGGTGAATTCCATATCGGTTTGGGGATCACGTTTATTTTTTACAAAAAGAATATCCAGACCAATGATCGCTGCCTTTCCCTCATCCAGGTATTTGACAATATCGGTGAAATAAGAGCGTGGCCATTGCTGAAAGCGCCCTAATTCAGACTCACTCCTTCCATCTATATCAATGATCACAATATCATCAAAACTCTGGGTCGGTACATCCTGAATATCAATGGTCACACGACTATCATAAGTTCTGGCCTCAAAAGAATAGAACAAATCCGGAAGCATAAAATTCGCCAAAAACCACACAATGGCTGCCGCCAGGGCTCCCATGATCCCTCCAGCCAGTAATTTGCCCGCTATTTTACTTTTCATCTCCCCTCCTCTTAGAAAAAACTGGGTAGTGGCAAAACTAATAACATATTATTTTTAATCGCATGAATTAATTCCCCCTTAGTAAAGGGGGTTAGGGGGTTGTTTTTCCTTCTAACTCATTTATTTTTTTTGCGATTATCTCCAATGCCCCGGTAATGTTTTTTAAAATATAATAACCATCTATTCTAATGATGTATAATCCAAAATTTCTTAACCGATTCTCTCTTCTCTTGTCATAACTTTTTTTTCCATTATGTGTTACTCCGTCTATCTCTATAACTAACTGTAACTTACTGCAATAAAAATCGACAATATACTCATCTATGGGCTTCTGTCGTATAAACTGGTAGCCGAGTAACTGACGTCCTCTTAAGTACTTCCAGAGTAAACGTTCACCGAATGTTGCATTCCTTCTTAATTCTTTGGCTCGTTCTTTTAGTTTTGGATTGTAGTATAACTTCAACTTAAAACAACCCCTTAGCCCCCTTTTCTAAAAGGGATATATACTCTTCTATGTTATTTATTTACAACCCCCTAGCCCCCTTTTCTAAGGGGGAACTTAATTGTTGCTATCTTAATCATAATCCCCAATTACCAATTACTAATTACCAATTACAAATTACAAATTCCCAGTTCCCAGTTCCTAATTACATATTTTTAAACGCTTCACATATTCTCAAAACCTCCTCCATTTCCCCAATGGTGTTATAGAAATGCGGAGCAAATCTTAACACATCACCGCGCAGCGAAATATGTATTCTTTTTTCTTGTAAATAATTGAAGAATTCCTGCTCCTGCGGTCCCGTAAAAGAATAGATACCGGATTGTTCCTTCGGCGCGGATGAACCGATATATTTATACCCGAGATCGGTCAGACCATCGATTAAGTGCCCACCCAGTACTTTCAGGTGTTTTTCAATTCGATCTACGCCGGCCTCCAAAAGTAGATCGGTAGACACCCCCAAACCGGTGATGCCGAGCACATTACCGGTTCCTATCTCAAAACGGCCGGCATCATCAAGAAGATCCGGATTATAATCAAGAAAATTCCAACTATCCTTTACCGAGAGCCAACCCATAAAGGCCGGTTTTACTTGCCCAAATATTGTAGAAGATATATACATAAATCCACAACCCAGGGGTCCCATCAGCCATTTGTGACCGCCATTGGAAAGAAAATCGATACCGGCTTCTTCGACATTTAAAGTCAGGGCACCAAGCCCCTGAATACTATCAACGCTGAAAATAATCCCCTTCGTCTTGCAGATTTGCCCGATCTCTTTCAGCGGGTTACGGAAACCATTCAGGAATTCAACAAAACTTATCGATAGTAATCGTGTGCCCGGATAAATCTTCTTTTCAATTTCCCCGATATGAATATGTCCATTGTCAACGGGTACGAAATCTATCTCAACCCCCAGATCCTTCAGATTTAGAAAGGGGTATATATTGGCCGGAAATTCTTTTTCCACTAACAGGATCCTGTCCCCCTGCTGCCAGGGGAGACCCCTGGCTAACCAATTCAGACCTTCAGAGGTATTTCCGATAATCGCAATATTTTGGGATTCGGCACCGATCAGGGTTGCCAGATTCTGTTTTAATCTTTTTTTACTCTCTATAAATTCAGGAAAAACCTCAATAATACCCGAGGACCGTTTTTCCATCAATATATGGATCGCTTCCAGGACTTTTGTGGAAAGCGGAGATAAGGCGGCATGATTGAGATAGATATCCGTCGAAGTGATCGGGAAATATTGCCGGTATCTGGAAAAGCTCATAAATGTATAGGGAAGAATTGATTGATTGTTTTTTTAAGGTAGTAAATATTCCTAAAAAATTCAATTTAAAACGCTGGTCCAGACCGCTTATGGGAACAGACCTCTGATTATTAAAATACACGGTTTTCTGCGACTGCCATCAATCATTTACCTGCCCTGCCAGAAAGCACTTTTATAATGGACAATCTCCGCCGGATAACGGTCTAAGTTAACACAGACCACATCAAATCTCACCCCGCGACCGGTATTATTTTTATGACGATTGAGGTAACCATAAGTCCCTTTGATGACCGATTGTTGCTTTTTTTTAGATATTCGGGATTCGCCACTGCCGAAGGCGGGCACACGCACACTTTTTACCTCGACGATTACCAGATCGTTTCCATCACTGCAAACGATATCCAGCTCATGATGACCGTACTGGAAATTTCGCTGGATTATTTTATATCCCTTCCGCTTTAAATATTCAACCGCCTTATCTTCCCCGGTATTACCCAGTTTTTGTTTTTCTGTTTTCATAAAAATAAGCTATTTGTACAGGTCTAATTATTAGAACCACAGAGCGCACGAAGTTCACGAAGTTTTAATTTTTTAATAAATCACAGATGTTAAGAATAGCCTATAAAACAAATCTTTTTATTCCATTTTTTAATAACTTCTCATTAAAATTTATTAATAAACCTTTTTTAATATTACTCAATTTCATATATGTTAATATTTGCGCCTCATGAACAGGATGAAATTTATCCACACATTTTAGTTCCACAATCATTTGTTTCTCAATGATTAAATCTATCCGAAAAGCAGATGATACATGAATCATTTTATAATTGACTGGTAAATTGACTTCAATCTGAAAATTTATTCCTTCACGACTCAATTCATACGCAAGACATTGTTTGTAGGTGTTCTCTAATAATCCCGGGCCAAGATGTTTATGCACTTCCAGTGCTAATCCAATAACTTTATTTGATAATTTATCAAATTCCATTGTTTTATTTTTTACCTATATTAATCTTCGTGATATCTGTCCTACCTAGGGTTGGACATGTTAAAAAACATTTACGATTTTGATCAATTTATAAATTCTGCTTGCGTTTTTAGAGTCACATACCGTTTTGATCTAAATATTAACCACGAAGATCACTAAGATTTTATATTGACTATTATTTATCTAGAGCGATGTTAACCTAAAGATTATATTAATATTTCAAAACTTCGTGTGCTTCGTGTGCTTCGTGGTTCATATATTTATCGCAGCAGAATCATTTTTCTTGATTGGATAAAACCTGCATCGGTGCGCAATTGATAATAGTAGACACCACCGGCGACTTCTTTTCCCCGATCATTGGTACCCATCCATTCAATTTCATAGGATCCCGGTAAAAGGCCCGCTTTTATCAGGGTTCTTACCTTCCGGCCATTGACGTCAAAGATCGATAGGTTTACGAAAGATTTCTCATCTTCCGTTTCTGCAATATCAAAACAAATCCTTGTACAGGGATTAAAAGGATTGGGATAATTTTGGGCCAAACGAAATTTTATTGGATAATTTTCAACCGGAATAACTTCTTCCGGTACAGTTGCTATCCTAGGCATGGCCACAATGGGACCGTGAGGGGTCTGAATACCGTTGACGGAAACATCGATAAGCCTGTACCAATAGGTTAATCCGTTAAAAACCGAATAATCAATAAAGGTATAGTGTTTTTTGGCAGAACTGTTACCGGCACCTTTCAGAGATTCCATCGATTCATAGGAAGCGATCTGTATATATTCCTCATTTTTTTTTAAAGACCGTTCAAGAATAAAACCAAGATTATCCATTTCTGATTCTGTAATCCAGATCAGTTTCACCCGGGCATCCTGACCGTAAGCCCTAAAGCTTGATAATTCAACAGGTAGACTGACATCACCGCTTGTCTGATTACTATTCAATGTTCCCGGCGTAGGGAGCACATACTCCCATTCCTTCTCAAAAGATTCGTAGACACTGTCCGGAGCCGACAGACTATTGTCCGTATTTTGATCCGATCCAATATTCCGCCAGGGTGGATCACCCCCGGTCAGATCTCCGCTGCCGTTCCAGGTCAGCGCCTGGATACGGTTACTCTGATCATCCCGTAAAATAAGACCATCGGGGCCGTTCTGCAAGGAAGCAGTACCCCACTCAAAATCATAATTTTCTACACTATGACCGGTTCTTTTAACAATAATAAATCCTATCGATTGCCCTGTTTTGTCAATGACCGCATCATCAGGGATCATCGTACCCTCGGGAAATGAATAGGTAAATACAGTACTGCCTCCACTGCCGTTAACGTGTTCAATCTGCCAACCAGAAATATCAGTCCCGGCAGGACCGACCAATTCAATAAATTCACCGTCATCGGTACTGGCATCATCGGCACGGATCTCATTAAGAAATACTGTCTGCCCTTTACTGCTGATAGCACATAGAAGGGATAAAATAACGATAACTATTCGGCACATAGCAACCTCCGGAAATTTTTAAATCAAATCCTTTCCAGAATCATGCCAATGTCTGATTTTTTTTAATGATAATAATAAAGGAGAGGAATTCGCAGGTAAAAAATATTTGAAAGGCCATTGTGGCGGGTCGTACCAGCCGGTGAATCATCGGGAAGAATTTTTCCTGGTGGTTAGAAACATCGGCCGTTAGGCGCTCTATAAACGCACACGTGTGTGTCCATGCAGCCGGATGAATATGAAATGAACCACGAAGCACACAGAGATCACGAAGTTAATAAAGGCTAAAAATATAATATTAGAATAAAAAGATATGTTTTATAGGATCTTATTATAATCTATGTTTTTTAATTAAATAAAACTTCGTGCTCTTCGTGTGCTCTGTGGTTAAAAAAATATATACATATTTTTTAATTTCTTGAAATAATATCACGCCCTGATTACATTTAATATATTATATGCTAATGTACCAAAAAACTTTTATCCACGGATTATCCGGCGCAGCCGGACACGGATTAAAACTAAATAAAAATAATTTTTAAATAAAATCCGTGTTAATCCGTGT
>CAZBBC010000173.1:0-8852 GCA_964489835.1 uncultured Calditrichota bacterium | reverse complement strand
GCCCTTTCTCTTTTCAAGAGAAGGTCGAAGATGCGGCTTAGACGTAGGTTTGGGGATGAGTTTTTTTAATCCTTAATTGAATTATTTTTTTAAACCGAACACTAATGAAATCTTTAAAATATTTAGGTGTCCATTGGTATACATTTGGAACCAACCATTAAAGTTTCGGAGGATAATCATAATGCGTAAGTCCATTGTATCGGCAGTTTTATGTCTCTCAATTTTTATTCCCGGGTTGTTTATTCTGAACGGAACTGCCGGGACTCCCGTCCCATTAACGCCTAAACAGCAGTTAGGCAAACTTTTATTTATTGATAAGAATCTTTCCACACCTCCCGGGCAGTCCTGTGAAAGCTGCCACTCGCCCCAGGCCGCTTTTGCTGATCCGCAGGTAGATCTTCCTGTCTCTCAGGGTGCCCATCGGACAAGATTTGGCAACCGTAATGATCTGACCACAATGTATGCGGCATTTATACCTGAACTTAAATATAATGAGCAGGAAGAGGTGTATGAGGGTGGCTTGTTTTGGGATGGTCGTGTCAATTCTCTGGAAGAACAGGCAAAGCGTCCGCTGTTAAATCCTCTGGAGATGGCAAATCCAAAAGCAGAAAATGTTATTGCGGCCATTCGTAAGTCAGATTATGTAAATCTCTTCAAATCCATATTCGGTAACGAGGCGCTAGATGATTCGGATAAAGCCTTTGACTATTTTGCTGAGGCTGTCGCCGCATATGAACGATCGGATGAATTTAATCCTTTTTCCTCCAAATATGATTATTATTTGCAGGGAAAGGTCAAATTGAGTGAAGAAGAATTCAGGGGATTATCCCTCTTTAATGATGAAAGTAAAGGAAATTGTGCCGCCTGTCATCCCAGTGAAAAATCAGAAGATGGTTCTCTTCCGTTATTTACTGATTTTACCTATGACAACCTTGGTGTACCCAAAAATCCGGAAAATCCTTTTTACTATTTACCAAAAGATCTTAATCCCGATGGTATTCATTTTGTGGATCTGGGTTTAGGCGGTTTTCTTAATAAGAAAGAGGAGAATGGAAAATTCAGGGTACCAACGCTGCGAAATATTACCATAACACCTCCCTATATGCATAATGGGGTCTTCAAGACCCTATATCAGGTTATTGCTTTTTATAATTCCCGTGATATCGGTCCCTGGCCTCCACCAGAGGTGTCAGAAAATGTAAATAAAGATGAATTAGGGAATCTTGGCTTGACGGAGCAGGAAGAACTTGATTTGGTAGCCTTTCTGAAAATACTAAGTGATGGATATATATTGGAATAAATTTTGTCACAAATAAATATTTATTTAGCCACGAAGTACACGAAGACCACGAAGATTAATTGAGAACTGGTAATTGGTAATTGGCAATTAAATAAAAAATTATTAATACAAAATAAAAAATATAAAAAACTTTGTGAACTTTGCGTTTCCTTTGCCTGCCCGCCCACTGGCGTGGCGTCCTTGCGGTTAAAACATCAATCACATTAACCACAAAGATCACTAAGATATAAAAAACATTAAAAAGACTTCGTGCCCTTCGTGTTCTCTGTGGTTAAAAGAAGAACCAATCTAAATGAATATTCTGGAGCTTAATTTATCACCGGATTATGGTGGTCTTGAACTGCATATGCGTGACTTCTCTATTTGGCTGTCAGAGAAGAAAGACTGTCGTCTGTTCCTGGCTCTTCAGAATAATACTCGGTTGGCCAAGGCCTTGCTCCCGCTTAAAGTTCCGACTCTTCTGTTTTCATCCAATTGTGGAAAACTGCCTGTTCTTTCTGCCCGTAAACTTAGAAAATTCATTAATGAATATAAAATAGATGTCGTACATGTGCATTGGAAGAACGATTTACCACTGGTTGCGCTGGCAAAACGACAAAGCAAACACTCCTTCAGATTTATTCATACCCGGCAAATGAACCTTCCTGCGAAAAAACATGATCCCTACCATCGGTTCATTTATGGTTCTTTGGATCGTTTTATTTCAATAACGGATCATATTCTGGAGAGCGCGAGAAAAAACCTGCCCATGGCGGAAAATAAATTGATACGCATTTATCATGGCGCACGGATTTCCCAAAATATAACACCGGAAAATTCCGATCGTATCAAAAAGAAACTGGGGATTGGCAATATCTTTAGTATCGGTTTGTTTGGTCGTATCAGTGAATTTAAAGGCCAACATCTTTTAATCGAGGCGGTTCATCGATTAAAAAATGAAGGTATTCAGGTGCAGGCATGGATTGTTGGAGAAGCTTTTGAAGAGGCGTATTTAAATCAACTAAAAAAGATGTCAAAGGATCTTGATCTGGAAGATCAAGTCCGTTTTCCTGGTTTTTATGAAAATCCCATGGAACTCATGTCTTGCCTGGACGCTGTTGTACTAACGACAAAAAAGGAATCTTTTGGCCTGGTCCTCATCGAAGCAATGCATGCGGGGGTGCCTGTAATAGGAAGTAATGCCGGAGGCGTCCCGGAAATCATTGACCATATGAAAACCGGTTTGTTATTCGAATCCTGGAATTCGCTCTCTCTGGCAGGTGTTATAAAACAACTGGTTCTGGATGAAAAACTTAGAAAAGATCTGGTGATAAACGGTCAATTGAAAGCAAGCCGGCAATTCGATCTGGAAAAACAGTACCAAAAATTTTATATTGCATTGAGATAACTATGATAAATATGCTGTGGATCAATTCTTGCCCCTCATTATCCTAAGGTTCTCCTTAAAATTTGTCGCGTTTGCTGAAAGCGCAACAGCTTTTTCCATGTGCCGAATCGCTTCTTTTTTCATGCCCGATTCGTATTCCAACCAGGCTAAAGTGTCCCAGATGTTTGCCGCCTCCGGTCTGATTTTAACAGCCTCTTGGGCTAACTCAATACCTCTCTTATATTTTTCGCGTATCTTATTTTGGTAAATAAACCAGGCATAACGGTTCATATAATCTGCGTGTCGGGAAAATCTATTTAATATCTTTTCATAGGTTGCGGATGCTTTATCATATTGATTTTTTCGTGAATAATAACGCAGCAAGGCATTATATCCGCGTTCTAAATATGGTGCAGCAGTGGGTTCATCTAATATTTGAATAAGCGGTTGATCTTCCCCGGTTTTGTATAAATGATAAAGGGCCAGGTATCCCCGGGACTCGGTGCTAAAACCAGCCTTGTCCTCTGGATCGAGTTCCAGCACTTTCTCAAAGTATGGTTGAGCCAAATCATTTTCATCACGAGATTCGTGTTTTTTTGCCAACTGATAATGCAATGTGACATCATCTGGCGATTGTTGCACTTTTGATATTAATTCCCCAACCGTATTTTTCCCATTTGTGTAATCAACAATTGTGGTAAAATACTTTTCCTTGTCGCCATCCCAGCCTATTATTCTATCGATTTCAGTGCCATCAGCCTTTAGAAATAGCGATGTTGGATAGCCGCGAATATGATACTTTTTCTTTAATTCAATACCATCACCTTTGCCACCATTAACACGGAGACTTAAATACTTAGAATTGATATATTCACTAAACAATTTGTTCTCATAGACTTCACGGTCTAGTACGACACAGCCGCCTCAGCCATCCGCCCAGAAGTCAATTAGTACTTTTTTATCTAGTTTGCCCGCCATATCCAGTATTTCTGATAAACTTTTTTCTTCAAATTTTACACCAATCTCTGCATTCTGCCATAAATCACAAGCACAGACGAAAAGCACGAGGAGTAGCACGGTTGCATTACGCATGGATACCTCCATTATAAAAATCTATCTTCTAATATTTACCCCTGTATGCCAACTACAATGAAATTTATAGGAATTTTTCTATTCGAGATCTGATTTGCTTCTTGAGCGAGCGTTAGTAATCCTCTGCAGCAGGGAACCTGCATGCTTCATGTAGTCGATTTTTTAACCATCACGCCATGTCGTAGATCCCGTTCTTCGGGATAGGCGGGCAGGCAGAGCACATGAAGAAGGCACAGAGGACACAAAGTTTCTTTTATATTTTTATTATCTTCGTTGTCTTCGCGTACTTCGTGGTTAAATAAATATTTACTTTTATTGTGAACTTTGTGGTTAGATTACACCATTTTATACATTTTTATATATTTATGCAATTCCGTTGAGTGAATATTTTTTTAGTACCGCTGATGCCCTTGTCGTAATTGCCTTAGCATTTGCATGGCATTTTGATTGTTGGGATTAAATTCCAGAGATTTTTTATAATAGTTAACGGCCAGTCCGAGATTGCCTTTTAAAAAATAAGCTTCACCGATGCTGTCGTAGGCATTTGCCGATTGGGGATAGGAATCAATATTATATTTAAAAATTTCGATGGCGTCCTCAATACGATTAAGATCATGCAGAAAGCGGTAGCCTAAATCATTGATTTCAGCTTCCTTGAAAATGGGTGGTTTTAAATGCCCCTGATTTACCGTGCACATTCTGCGGATCGCGAATTGTGCCCCATTTAATAGGCTGGCGTTGACGAATTCTTCAAATGTTGGTTGCATTTGGTTAAACCCCTTTTTATGCCTTTGATTTTTAAAATAATTTGGCAAAGTCAAAATATTTTCACTGAATTTAACTGGGGCTTTTGTTACAGGCTTTTTATGCAATTTACTATTCCGGTGTTAATGGGTAATCAGCATTGGGTTTCAATTCCTTTATAAATGATGCATCCATCCAGTAAATATCGGAATTGCTGTTTTGTTGTCTGTCCTGAAGTTGTTTTAATTTCTTACGTATCCGGCGGCAATTATGTTGCAGGGATAATAAGAGAGGGATCAAACACAATGTTATCCGATCCAGCCTCGTTTTAAAGCGGATCCACTTCTCGCGTATTATCTTCCCTGTAAACTATTTTTTTGTTGACAGAAGTGATTTTTTTTAATATATTTGTGGTGTACTAATGTACACCATCACCAGATTTATAATAATATTTGATCTTGGGGCAAAATTTTTATGGAAATATATATTTGAAGTAAAAATTTAAATATTTAATAAACGCCGAGTTCGCTGAGAACGCAAAGATATTATTCTTTGGATTTAGTAATTTGTGATTTGATATTTGATTGCAGCAATATGCTACGTTATGAATTTTGTATGACAAACAGATAAATTAAAATTCAAAATTTATAATTTTTAATTATTTTAATAATACTCTGGGAACTCTGCGTTAGAAAAGATTTGTATCATAAAGAACCCAAGTTGTGCACGTTTTAATTTTAATTGAATAAATTTTTACACTACAGTATTTAACAATGGGAGGAAAATCGGATGCTTAGCACCAAACGTGTATTAATTGCTACCATCAGTGGATTAGTGTTCGGTCTGGTGTGCATGGGATTGGCCAGTTCCAATCCGGATGCCGCGGATACCTTAAACGCAACCATTAAATGGAATATTGTGCTCAGTCGAACCCTCATGGGATTTATGATCGGTATCAGTGCCCTGCGGATGCCCTGGTGGCTCCATGGTATTGTCCTCGGTTTCATCGCCAGTATACCGATGGCCGTAGCCGTTTTGCCCCGTATGGATATTTTTATCGGTACCTTTGTGATGGGTATCATTTATGGATTTTTGACCGAATTGATTACATCTATCCTTTTTAAAGCCAGGCAGGTGGTGGCTGCAAAAGCGTAATAATGAGAATCAACAAGAAATGAATCAAGACAGAAAGGGAGGACAATGTTCTCCCTTTTTTGTTTTTAGCCTAAACTATTCACCCTGCTGGGTGTTTATCTAAAAAAGAAACTTAATAATTTGAGATATTAGACCAATAGAGTAAACCACGAAGAGCACGAAGTGCATGAAGATTTTATAGTAATATAATTAATTGAATTAACATAGAAATCCTGCTCAAAATTTAATATCTTATTTTTGCTTCGTGATCTTCGTGTACTTCGTGGATAATTAGCTTCTTCGTTTTTCGACTAAAACTGCCAGATGAATTAATCAGGTAAAAAACTCACAGACAAAAACTCTAAAAAACTGGTTTGATAAAAGATAAATTTCTATTTTTGTTACAAAAATATGACAGGGTCAATAATTTCAACCATAAAAAGTATGCTATTATAGACAATAACTTTGTTATTTTAGCAAAAATTATAAAGACTTTTATCCACGGATTATCCGGCGCAGCCGGACACGGATTAAAACAAAAATAATAATAATTTTTAAACGAAATCCGTGTCAATCCGTGTCAGTCTTCGCCTGATCCGGCTTAGACGGATAATCTGCGGACTATTTTTTTTCTTTATTTGCAGCATTGTGCTGCGCAATGTATTGAGGTGATCTGATGTTATCTACTAAATTAATGATTCTCTTTATTTGCCTGTTTTTTAGTGGCAATTATTTAATGGCTCAGAATGTATGGCGGGAAGATACATTCGAAGATTTTATTGATGGCTCCTTTGATGACGCCGGAGCGAACATGTATGTGTCCCATCGGGGCCGGATACAGACCATTAATCGATGGGATGTTAATTCCGATGGGAATATAGATATACTCTGTGTGAATTCACATCCTCTGGTAGAAATGCTCGATATGTCCATCTATTGGGGAAATGGAAAAGACTTCAGTATAAAAAACCATTCCTATATTCCGGCCAATGGACCGATGTGGGTCGCCCCGGGTGATCTTGATAAGGATGGCAATCTTGATCTCGTCGTTGCCAATTATTCTAATGGAACCTGGACGGAGATGGAGTCCTTTGTTTATTATGGCGGACTTAAAGATAAGGATCACAAAAATAAACCCGGTGAATGGGGATTCTATCCCTTCAAGAAGCGGATTTCACTCCCCGGTTCCAATGCTCAGAAACCGGCGATTGCTGACTTGAATAAGGATGGATATGCTGATATTGTCTTTGCATTTTCCGGGGGCTTCTGGGAATATCGTGATAAAGATAAAGAAGGTTTTTCGCCCTCCAGAATTTACTGGGGAAGTATTAGCGGATTTAATCCTGAAAATTTCTCGAATATCTTGACAGCCGGTGCCACCGATGTTGGTGTGTCCGATCTGAATGCGGATGGTTGGCCTGATCTCGTCTTTGCCAATGGCGAAGGTAAAGAGTCCTTCATTTATTATGGGAGTAAAACAGGATACACAGAGGAAAAATTACAGAAGCTTCCCACGAATAAGGCGCATGCGGTTGAAATCAGTGATGTCGATAATAACGGCACACCGGATATCGTTTTTGCCAATGAAAGGGGAAATATGTCCTTTGTTTATTTAAATCATCAGGGACAATTTAATCCGGAACAATATCTTACCTTCGAAACCTATGCAGCCAAAGATGCAGTGGTTGCTGATTTTAACCGCGATGGTTATGCTGATATATTCTTTACCAATCATCAATATTCTTTGACCGGAGATACCAAATTCGCTAATCGTCTTATCGATTCATATCTGTATTTTGGCTCAAAAGAGGGTTTTAAACCGGAAAACCGCCAATCTATTCAGACGATCGGGGCCTGGGGAGCCAATGCAGCGGACTTAAACCAGGATGGTTGGGTCGATTTGCTGGTATGTAATTTTCAGGAGCATTATTCTTACGAGGTACCCTCATTTATTTACTGGAACGGACCCGGCGGTTTTACCCTCACCAAACGTACTCCACTTTATGAGCATGGGGCTCAGGGCAACGCGATTGCGGACTTTGACGGGGATGGAAACCTGGATATTCTGATCACTTCAATGATGGGGAATTCCCGCGGTGATTTCGATCCCAGCTATCTGTATCTGGGTTCTGAGAGTGGTAATTATTCTGTCGATAGGCGTCTGGAACTCCCGGGCCGGGAACCCTACGAACAGGCCATGGCCGATTTGGATGATGACGGTCAGGTTGATATTCTGTTACTTAACCGGGGAGAAGTCACCAGGGAAGCCAATGAATTATGGATATACTGGAATAGTAATAATTCTTTTCATCCCTGGCGGATCAGCGGATTACCCAGTTATGGCGGTTTGGGGGTTGAAATTGCCGATCTGGATCGAAATGGCTATCTGGATATCATTATTTCCAACGGAAAATCCGATGTTGAACCGGACCAGGGCAGTCCGCAACCCGGTTCTTTTATTTACTGGGGTAGTTCTCAGGGATGGCCGGTCAGCGACCGTACCTCTCTCCCGGTTGTTCTGACAAGGTCTACGGCCGTTTGTGATATCAATCAAGACGGAAACCTGGATCTGGTATTCGGTCAGCAGGGCCAGTGGGGAGAGGCTTCAATTTTTATTGGTGATGGTACCCGTAATTTTTCGGAAGATAAGAGACTTAGGATTAAAGGAAGCAGTGGGAGCGGATCCCCGGGAATTGCTGACTTAAATAAAGATGGATTGCTGGATATCGCCTTTGCCCATGATAAAAATGTGCTCATTTATTATCAAGCAACCAATGGCTTATTTCCGATCGAAAAAATGGTTAAAGTGGCGGTGACGGCTAAAACGATGGGTGTCGCTGATGTCGATAATGATGGCTGGCTGGATCTGATCTGTCCCTTCTATAAAGGGAATGGCAAGAGATCCTGGTACTCAACGATTTTACTTGGTGGTCCACAGGGATACCAGATTGATCATTCTATTAAATTGCACACCGATGGCGCCACCGGTTCTATTGTTAGTGATTTTAATAAAGACACTTATCCGGATATATTTTTCTTTTGCCACCGGGCTGATGGCAGTTATGATGAAATCGGCAAATTCGGTGATCATCATACCAATTCGCTGCTCTACTGGGGAGGAGCGGACGGATTTAAATCTGACAACCGGCTTGAAATTCCCAGTATTGGGGCACATTATGATATGGGTGTGGATCTGGGCCATATTAGAAACAGATC
>CAZBBC010000172.1:0-8869 GCA_964489835.1 uncultured Calditrichota bacterium | reverse complement strand
ATCGAAAAAACTCAGATGATTGTTTGTCCACCAGCAACTGCTTTATCAAGTGTTGTGTCAGTTGTGAATGGCAGTAAGATTAAAGTTGGTGCCCAGAATATGTATTGGGAAACGGAGGGAGCTTTTACCGGTGAGATCTCTGCTGAAATGATTAAATCAACAGGTGCCACTTATGTGATTATTGGTCATTCAGAGCGAAGACAATATTTTGGTGAGACCGATAAAACCGTCAATAACAAAATAATCAAAGCACTAAAAACCGGTTTAAATCCGATTGTCTGTATCGGTGAAAGTCTTGAGCAACGGGAAAAGGGTATAACAAAGAACATTATTGCCGATCAGCTGAAAGGTGGCTTTGAGAATATTACAACCGATCAATTGTCCGGGATCATCATTGCCTATGAACCTATCTGGGCCATTGGAACAGGAAAAACAGCCACTCCGGAAGAGGCGCAGGATGTCCATGAATTTATAAGATCAAAGCTGCAGGCGATGTATGATGCAGCGAGCAGCGCATCAATGGTCATCCAATATGGAGGCAGTGTTAAACCGAATAATGCCTATGATTTACTGAAACAAGAAGATATTGATGGCGCTCTCGTTGGCGGTGCTTGTCTCGAAGCAGATTCTTTTACCGAAATTATTAAGGCGGCAGAGAGTCTGGCCTGACTATTAAAAAATATTGATATCGCATAGAATGATGCTTAAATTATTAAGCTATAAATTTTGGAGATCTTGATGTATACATTTTTAATTATATTATTTGTATTTGTTTGTTTTTCTATGGTTGTGGTGATCCTTTTACAGGCAGGTAAGGGACAGGGTTTGGCTGGTACCTTCGGCGGGCCAGGCGCCGGTGCTGTTTTTGGTGGAAGAGGGGCAGCCACATTTTTAAGCAAGGCAACAGGAATCTTAGCCACTCTGTATCTTTGTCTTTCTTTGCTTATTGGATATGTCTATCAATCTCAAAATGAAGTGGAAAGAGACAGTCTGATTCAACAGGAAGTCGATCAGAACGTGCCTTCCTCCACAGTCCCACTGGCACCGATTGGTACATCACCGGCTGATTCATTAAGATAAAAAGCTGGAGTGGTGGAATTTGGTAGACACGCTATCTTGAGGGGGTAGTGCTCTACGGGGCGTGCGGGTTCAAGTCCCGCCTCCAGCACAAGTAAAATCCCGCTTTTAGCGGGATTTTAATTTCCAAGATCCAAATCCCAAATCCCAAATAAACTTCAAATCCATAAATATCTGACTATAATACAATAAACGTTAATAATAACCTTGACTACGTTACAAAATATCGTAATATATACTCTGATTTTATTCAGGTAAAGTACAAATTGACAACATTCGAACGATTAATAAAAAACCGTTTTACTTGTTGAATCTACCTTATTTTTTAGCGGGAGAACTTGAAAAATATTTAGATTGGTTTATAGGGCAGGTCCGCGGTTAGAACGATTTGTGGATTTGGGAAGATCCACGGATGTAAAGTCCCCTTGTGTAGCAAAGTCTGAGAATTTTAATCTTTATGATTTCACTCTAAATCATTCGAATATGACCATGGATATTCCGTTTTAGATAAAGTCCCTCATTCGTTTGTGTCGTTGTATGGTTGACATGTGCCAATATGACATATAAATGCCATCATATTCCTTGTTGATTTGACCACCTTAATACTTGAAAATAAATAACTTATAAAAATTGATCAGTAAAGATTACCGGCGGCATGGAAATTGCAAAGCCAGCAGGAGTGAACATTATTTTAAATAAAGCGTAGTATTGATTAATTAAATGAAGTATTTGTTTTTGAGGTAGAGGAGTTAGATATGCCGTTTTTCTTATGGGATCCGACCATGATTTTATTGATCCCGGCCATTATTTTAGCGATTTGGGCGCAAATGCGGGTTTCTTCTGTATATTCAAAATACTCCAGGATCTCCTCGGTGAGTGAGATAACAGGAGCAAAGGTCGCCAAGTTTCTTCTGGAGCATAATGGCGTATACGATGTTAAAATAGAAGCAGTAGAGGGAAAACTCAGCGATCACTATGATCCGCGTTCGAAAACTGTTCGTCTTTCTACTGACAATTTCAGGGGGAAGTCTTTATCGGCTGTCGCGGTGGCGGCGCATGAAGTGGGGCATGCCATTCAGGATTATACCGGTTATATTCCACTGCGTCTTAGACATTCCGTTCTACCGGCGACTAATGTAGGCTCATGGGCCGCTTTCCCGCTATTTTTTATTGGTTTTTTATTTAATACACCGCTTTTAATGGATGTGGGAATAATTCTCTTTGCCGGAGTTGTTTTATTTCATTTCATTACTTTACCCGTGGAATTTAATGCAAGCCAGCGTGCATTAGCACAGTTGAATGCGAACGGACTACTACTTCAACAGGAAATAGGCGGTGCACGAAAAGTATTAAATGCCGCAGCATTGACCTATGTGGCGGCTACCGCGGTATCTTTATTACATTTAGTACGTTTAATATTACTTAGAGGAAATGACTAAACAAAGGAGAAGATAAGAATGGCAAATTTTCGAAATTCGATTCCAATAATATTTGGTTTCATTGCTATCGGTATCATTATTGGTGTTGTGTTAACGACCGGATTTAATGTCGACACAAAATCAATGGCCGGACAGAAAGAATCGGCTACCATCTACGCTGAAAATAATACCGCTGCAGATCAGGCGCAGGAATCCTTAAATAGTGATAATTTTAATCCACGTAAGGGATTTGTGGATGTTGTAAAAAAGGTCCGACCGGCAATTGTAACGATCTATACAACAAAGACTGTCAAAATGCCGGTGAATCCTTTCCACCGTTTTTTTCGTGGATTTGGAAACGAGGATGATCCCGGTGGTAGTGAAGAGCGCGAATATCCGCAAACAGGTCTGGGATCAGGTATCATTGTCAGTGAGGATGGATATATTTTAACGAATCATCATGTCATTAAAGATGTTGATGAATTGCGCGTACAGCTTTTTGATTCACAGGAATTTGAGGCAAAGGTTATTGGCACGGATCCTGAGACAGAAGTGGCTCTGATAAAAATAGAAGCTAAAGGGTTAATCCGGGCCATAATGGGCGAATCCGACCAACTGGAAGTCGGAGAATGGGTATTGGCGATTGGCAGCCCTCTGGAATTAAATTTTAGTGTAACTGCCGGTATTGTCAGTGCACTCAGCAGGGATATCAATATCATCGGAAGGGGTGGTTATGCCATTGAAAACTTTATCCAGACCGATGCGGCGATCAACCCGGGAAACAGTGGCGGTGCCCTGGTAAATTATCATGGAGATGTGGTTGGTATTAACACGGCTATTAAAACGGAGACAGGAACCTATATAGGATATGGTTTTGCAATACCGATAAATATTGCCAAGACTGTGATGGACGATTTTATAAAATATGGTGAGGTGCGACGTGGATATATCGGCGTCCAGATTGAACCGATGAATCCAGTGCGCGCTGAAGGCGTTGGACTGGATAAGCCACGCGGTGTATTTATCAGTAATGTTCTCCCTGGAAAAGCGGCATCTAAAGCCGGAATAAAAGCCGGGGATGTCATCCTGGCAGTGAATGGAAAGGAAGTTAATCAACCCAATCAATTGCAGGCGAAGGTAGGCTCATATAATCCCGGAGATGAAATAGCGGTTCGTATTTGGCGTGACGGACGGGAAAAGACATTTGATATTGTTTTAGAAGGGAGAGATGAACAGATAACCACGGCTGCCGATAATACTAAGAAAAATGAAAAGAAAGTCCAATCGCTGGGTATTCGGGTAAGGGATTTGTCCAAAGATGAACTGGATGCCTATGATCTTACTTTTGGTATTCAGATCCAATCCCTGGATGACAATAGTCCGGCCGCGCGGGAAGGGTTGCGCAGGGGAGATGTTATTTACAATGTGGACGGGAAAAAAATCGAATCTGTTTCTGCCTTTGATGATTATATAGAGGATCAGGAATCGGGATCGATCATAAAAATACAAACCCGGACAAGATTTTCCAACGGCAGTACTTCCGATCGACTCGTGTTTCTAAAGATACCCAAATGATACAAATATCTCAGAACCCGGCTCAGTGCCGGGTTTTTTATGCCAAATATTCAGAATTCTGACAACATGTCTGATTGATCACCGGTTGAAAATATGACATAAATAAAATAAATACAAAGCTTTGAGTGAATAAAACTATTTTGGCATGGACTTTGTAATAACCCTTAGGAATTGAGGTTACTATCAATGGAAAAAAGACATTAGGAGGTTATAATAATGGGCAAAATTATTGGAATCGATTTGGGTACGACCAATTCTGTTGTTTCGGTGATGGAAGGTGGAGAAGCGGTCGTAATTCCCAATGCGGAAGGACAAAGAACGACGCCCTCAGCTGTTGCATTTACCAAGAAGGGTGAACGGTTGGTTGGTGCTTCTGCCAAACGGCAGGCAGTCACGAATCCCGAGAATACCGTTTTCTCGATCAAAAGATTTATGGGTCGTTTTTTTAAAGAAGTAGGTCAGGAAATTAAAGAAGTTCCTTATAAAGTAAAAGCAGGAAATAACGACGTCGTTGTCGTTTCTGCCGGGGATAAAGATTACACACCACCGGAAATATCGGCAATGATTCTACAGAAGATGAAACAGACAGCTGAGGAATACCTTGGCCAAAAGGTAACTGAAGCAGTCATTACGGTACCTGCTTATTTTAATGATGCACAGAGGCAGGCAACCAAAGATGCCGGCACCATCGCTGGCCTTGAAGTAAAAAGAATCATCAACGAGCCAACAGCAGCAGCATTGGCTTATGGGTTGGATAAGAAAAAAGAGGAAAAAATTGCTGTCTATGATCTTGGTGGGGGCACTTTTGATATTTCTATTCTGGATATCGGTGACGGTGTCGTTGAAGTAAAATCTACCAATGGTAATACACATCTGGGTGGTGATGATTTCGATCAGCGGATTATCGACTGGTTGGTTAAAGAATTCAAAAAGGATCAGGGCGTAGATCTTAAAAAAGATCCTATGGCCTTACAGCGAATCAGGGAAGCATCAGAAAAAGCGAAAACTGAGTTATCAAGTTCGGCACAAACGGATATTAATCTGCCGTTCATAACCGCGACCGAGGCAGGACCCCAGCATTTAAATTATACGTTAACTCGGGCCAAATTTGAGCAACTGATCGATGATCTGGCTCAGAGTACGGTTGATCCCTGCCGTCAGGCCTTGAAGGATGCAGGTTTATCTACATCGGATATCGATGAAGTGGTTCTGGTTGGCGGGTCCACAAGAATTCCAATCGTTCAAAGTATTGTAAAAGATTTTTTTAACAAGGATCCACATAAGGGTGTTAATCCTGATGAAGTGGTTGCCATGGGTGCGGCGATTCAAGGTGCGGTTTTAACCGGGGAGGTTAAGGATGTTCTTCTGCTGGATGTCATTCCATTATCGTTGGGGATCGAAACACTGGGTCAAGTGTCCACGCGTTTAATCGAAGCAAATACAACCATTCCTACAAAGAAATCTGAAGTCTTCTCAACCGCTGCTGACAATCAGACATCCGTAGAAATTCATATCCTACAGGGAGAACGGGCAATGGCGAGCGATAATCGTACCCTTGGTCGTTTTATTCTGGATGGGTTACCACCGGCACCGCGTGGTATTCCCCAAATAGAGGTTATTTTTGATATTGATGCCAACGGAATTTTAAACGTGACTGCTAAGGATAAAGCGACGAGTAAAGAGCAGAATATTCGTATCGAAGCGTCAAGTGGTTTAAGCGAGGAAGAAGTTGAAAAAATGCGTAAGGATGCGCAATCCCATTCAGCGGAGGATGCCAAGCGGAAGGAAGAAGTAGATGTCCGCAATCAGGTCGATACTACCATTTACCAGACAGAAAAACAAATGAAAGAAATGGGTGATAAGATTGATGCTGAAACAAAATCAAAACTGGAAACGTCACTCGGTCGTTTGAAAGAAGCCCAGAAGGGGAGTAACGTCGATGAGATGAAGTCGGCTTTGGACCACGTAAATAAAGAATGGAACGAAGCAGCCACAAAGATGTATGCGCAAGCCGAACCGCAAGCCAGTGGTCCCCAGACACAAGGAGCACCGGAAGCAGATGCTGCCGGCGGATCTGAGAAACAGGAACAGGCCCAGGATGCTGACTTTGAGGTAGTCGATGAAAAAGATGATAAAAAATAATGCTTGATTGGAAGGGGAGTTTTTGCTCCCCTTTTTTTTACTATAAATTTCTGGCCACACAACACCACATTTATTCTGGTTAAGTCATACATCCCCCTTAGTCCCCCTTTTTTGAGGCTGTTGCAGATTAGGTTATTTTTGAGCAAATGTTCATTTGTACTATCGATTAAGCAAAATTTATTCCCCCTTAGAAAAGGGGGTTAGGGGGTTGTAAATAAATAACATAGAAAAGTATATATCCCCCTTAGTCCTCCTTTATCAAGGTCGAAGATCCGCCCACTGGCGGGGGGAGACAGATCATACAATTCTGATAAATTGTGCCAATAATTCAAATCTGCAACAATCCCTTTTAAGGGGGAAATAAATCTAAGGTAAAGCAAAAACCATAATTAAATCATTTTTTTAAATCGGTCACGCGTGATAAATCATATTTCGTCAGCCTGAAGACAGATACAAAGGGAACAATATCTGATTGCATTTGTAATGATTTTAAACGATGTTTAAATTATTTTTATTTTTTTTTACAAAAAAATATGGTCGTTAAATTAAAGTATAAACATCTTGGAAAATCTATGAAAGCTCTCGAAGGTCTCATCCTGATCATTGTGTTATCAGGAATTCTGTATGCACAAAAGCCCATGTTCCCTGAATCGTTGAGTCCGCGAATTGCCAATTATAAAATATCGGTTACTCTGGATACAGAAACGAAGCAATTGCATGGAAGGGAGATCTTAACATGGTGGAATCATTCTGATGATTATATTAATGATCTTCAATTCCATATGTATCTTAACGCCTTTAAAAATAAGTTATCAACTTTTATGAAGGAATCGAATGGAAGTCATCGTGGTAAATCGATGAACAAAGAGGGTGGATGGGGTTGGATAGAAATTACACGAATGGTCTTAAATAATACAGATCTTAGTGAAAAATTTGAATATATACAGCCGGATGATGACAATACTAATGATCAGACTGTGTTACAGGTTATCCTGGATCAACCGGTTAAGCCAAAGGAGGAAATATCGCTCATTATTGATTTTACTGCCAAATTACCGGAAGTATTCGCCAGAACGGGATATAAGGATGATTTTTATATGGTTGGTCAATGGTTTCCAAAAATTGGGGTTTACGAAGCGGCAGGGGAAAGGTATGCAACCGAGGGGCAATGGAATTGCCATCAGTTTCATCTAAACAGTGAATTTTTCGCCGATTATGGTGTCTATGAAGTGACAATAACTCTTCCCCAAAAATATATTGTCGGTGCAACCGGCGTTTTGATAGAGGAAAAGAAGAATGATGACAATACAAAAAGTATCACCTATTATTGTGAAGATGTCCATGATTTTGCCTGGACTGCAGATCCTGATTATTTTGTCATAGAAGATCAATGGCGGCATGTAAATATTAAATTTTTGGCTCATCCCGGTCGTGACTCCCAAGTTATCAGGCATATTGGGGCAGCCAAAAATGCTTTGGAGTTCTTTGATGAGTGGTGTGGTCGCTATCCCTATCCAATTCTTACCATTGTCGATCCCAGATATCGCGCACTCGAAGCCGGTGGTATGGAATACCCGACGTTGATAACATCCGGATCGTTCTGGCTGTTTCCTCAAGGCATCAGGTTCCCGGAAATAGTGGTCGTTCATGAATTCGGTCATAATTACTGGTATGGTATTGTCGGGAGTAATGAATTTGAAGAGGCCTGGCTGGATGAGGGTATAAATACTTATTTTGAATTTAAGATCGTTGACCGGTATTATGGAGAGAATGAAGGCTCTATGATAAGTTTGTTTGGTCTTAATATTAATGACTGGCAGGTATCATGGAGCATATATTCCGCTGAACCGAAACAGGATACCATATATAAATATTCCTGGGCGTATCAACGGGGAGGGTATGGAATACTCAACTACTACAAGGCTGCCCTTATGTTGCTAACCCTGGATAATTATCTGGGGGAAGAAAAAATGCAGGAAGTGATCCGTTCCTATTACGGAAAGTACAAATTTAAGCATCCCACCTCGCGGGATTTTATTAACACGGTGAACGAGGTTAGCGGAATGGATTTTAACTGGTATTTTGATCAGGTGCTCTATGGTACAGGAGTACTCGATTATAAGATTGACAGGATCTCATCAAAAAGACTTTCTCAGGATAAGGAAGGAGTCTTTGGCAATCCCCTGCAAATAGAAGAAATCCAAAAGGACTTGTCTGATTCTTCCCGAAATGACCTGTCAGAGATTGATAGCACCAAAGAGGATCATATTTTCTATGAAAGCAAGGTGATCGTTGCCAGGGAGGGAGAGGTAACTTTCCCGGTGGATATACTTGTGTGCTTTGATAATGGGGATGAGTTGCGTGAAAAATGGGATGGAAAGGAACGCTTTGTTGTTTATAAATATGAGTCAGAAAGTCAGGTGGTTTCCGCTGAAGTCGACCCGGAAAGACAAATTTTACTCGATGTTAATTTTCTTAATAATGGAAAAACAGTGAAATCCAGCAAGGCAGCAACCTATAAATATTCAACACGCTGGTTTTTCTGGATGCAGAACTTTCTACATTTTATCACCATATTTGGGTAGATGTTAAGAGTAGCTCTTTAACCTGAATTATTCATAAAATTAAATATTTAAGTCTATAAATAACCTAAAATC
>CAZBBC010000171.1:0-8898 GCA_964489835.1 uncultured Calditrichota bacterium | reverse complement strand
GATGATGTTCTGGATGGATTTAAATTATATATTACTAACGAAGACCAGGTAGATGTTGAGTGGGCGGGCTGGTACAGAGGACGTTCAAATATTCAGGGTGATCCCCGCGGTCATGACCAGGAAACAGTAGCGATCCCCCACGACTACGAAATCAGAATCCTTGAGTATGGTGCGGACACTTCTTACTCCAATGTACCGGGCAAAGGCAAAATCACTAATTTTTCAATCTACGATATTACCAACCCGGATAGTGCCTATCGGATTGTATTTGGATTGGTAGACAATGTGGACGAACCCGATTCCTTACACGGTATTATCAGCCACGGTGACAAAATTCAGTTCAAGATCAGTCCGTTTGTTTACCAAGGCATTAAAATCTACACGCAAACCTCCTGGCGAATTAATTTTGCACTCCCCGCCGGGATAGAACCGAGTGGACAAATAGTGCCCCAGAACGGAGATATCTTCCGTTTTACGACCAAAAAAACCTTTGACCGCCATGATATATTTGAATTCAAAATGATCGGTGGTGATTATACCCGGGAACGGGCCATCAGTAATATGGACAATATTTACACCGTACCCGACCCCTATATAGGAGCAAGTTCACTGGAACCCCGGCTGATTTCACAGGAGGTTGGGCGCGGTGACCGAAGGATTGATTTTGTAAATCTACCAAAAGAATGTACGATAAGAATTTTTACCATTGCCGGAAGACTGGTGCGTACACTGGAGCATTCAGCGGCAGAAAACGACGGCCGCGCCCCCTGGGATCTCAGAACCAAGGATGGATTGGAAATTGCGCATGGTATCTATATTTATCATGTTGATGCCCCGGGAGTTGGCACGAAGATTGGAAAATTAGCGGTTATTAAATAGAATAATATTAATGATTTAGTTTCCTCTCACCAGGGATTATTGAAGTACCACTTTATTCGTACAGCTTATAATGTATGAAAGCTCTATTTCCCCCTTGGAAAAGGGGGATTAAGGGGGATATAAAATTGATCTATGTTATGTATAAACAACCCCCTACCCCCCTTTATTAAGGGGGAATAGATTTTAGCTTCAGTGAATAGAAAAATGCTTTTTTATAAAAATAACCCAAACCGCAATAGCTCCTTATCAAAGGGAGACTTTATTGTCGCTATAATAAGATGAATCTATAACTCATGAATTGAGAATTCAGGGGAGCAATAAATGATGAGTAAATCGCTTCGATTCTATTTGTTTTTAATCCTTGTTCCGGTTATTGCCCTGGCCCAGGAAAAAGACGATGGGGTAAATTTTGTAACAGACGTCTCGGGAGTCGGTGTCGGTGCTGCCACTTTTCTGGAGATTGGGATCGGTGCCCGGGCAGCAGCCATGGGTGGGGCTTATGCGGCTATTGCCAATGATGCCACCGCCTTGTATTGGAATCCTGCCGGGATCGCCTGGGTTGAAGGGATACAGGCCGAGTTTATGCATTCGGAATGGCTGGCGGAAACAACCTATGATTATCTTGGTTTTGTTATATCCCTGCCTTCCATCAATTCCTCTATTGGGGCCAGCATTATTTACCTCGACTATGGAGAATCGCCGGTGCGTACGGTCAATCGTCCCGAGGGTACCGGTGAAAAGTATAGTGCCCGCGATATGGCCCTTTCTATTTCCTACGCCCTGGCATTGACCAATCGATTTTCCTTTGGTATCACCGGAAAATATATCTCCCAACGCATTTGGAGTGAGGAAGGAAGCGCCGTTGCCGTCGATGTTGGTGTTCTCTATAAGACAGGATTGAAGGGATTACAACTGGGGGCCAGCATGAGCAATTTTGGCTCTGATATCCAGCTGGAAGGCCGGCATTTGACCACCATCGTAGATCCTGATCCGCTGGTGGCGAATTTTGACCGAGTACCGGTTAATTATAAAGTCGGCGCTTATCCCCTGCCCCTTCTCTTTCGGGTGGGTCTGGCCTATGAACGGGACTTTGGCAAATACACCCGGGCATTGGTTGCGGTAGACGTTAACCATCCCAGTAATACCACCGAGAGTATTAATCTAGGCATGGAAGTGGGTATCGGTGATATGATTTATTTTCGTGGGGGCTATGAAAATATGTTTGAGCGTGACGCCATTAATGGATTGACCCTTGGCGGCGGCATCGACTATTACCAGCGTGGTAACTGGGGGGTGCGCATTGACTACGCCTGGTCGGACTGGGGGATTCTGGACAGGACACAAAGATTCTCTGTTGGTATAAGGTTTTAGATTGCTTCGGCAGTTCCCTCGCTTCACTTCGGGACTTGCCTCGCAATGACGATCAAAACTGAATTTTCTACTCCGTACTCTGTCATCCTGAAAGGATCTTTTAATGTGAGATATATAACCTGCACATAAAAAATTTATTTTTTACCCTCCCCCAGCCCCTCCCTGTCCGGCTTTGCCGGACAGGGAGGGGTGTCGACCCGCCTCAGGCGGGGAGAAGGGGTAGGTCATTATTCCATTGAAAACTATATCCATTGGATATTTAAACTTGGAAAGGAGGTGATTCCCTACCCGACAAGATTTTAACCGACAAGTTTTAAATTTTATCCTGGGAGGAAGATAAAGTCCTCATATTCTTTATAAGGGGACTCCTTACTTGCAGGCACTAGTTGTATTAACTAAGTATAGGAGGAAGAAATGCAGCGATTGATAATTGTTTTTCTTATTATCACCGGCTTGAGTCTGTTGGGTGCTGTTCAATTATTCGCCCAATCCGAATCCGAGCCAAATGACAGGTTTGCGACGGCTACACCGCTTGCTGACAATACGACGCCGACGGCGAACTTTTCATCGGTATCAGATATTGATATTTGGAAACTGGAGATGTCCACAGACAGTATTTATCATATCTATTCCACAAGTCCCATTGAATACGTAAATCCCCTCCAAAGCGCTTTTAATGCCGATATACCGGGTAATGTGCACGTTGAATTATATTGGGGAGGAGACACTACCACGAATATCCTCAATGGTTCGCCCGACGGACGCGGATTGGGAAATAATTTTCGAATTGCCGGCTGGGTTCCGGCTCAGTATGGCTCAGGCACTTATTATCTGAAAGTCAATGCCCAGTCAATCATTACCGGTGAGTATACCGGAAATTACAGGATTCGCTATATTTCTCAAGGTCTGGATTTCTGGGCCAATTTACATGAACCGGATAATTCTTTTCTGGAATCCATTACGCAGGATCCGCTTCCCATCGATGGTACCCGTTTTTTCGGTATGTTTTTTCAGCTGGACAGCCTGCCCACAGGAAAGGACGACGTCGACTACTTTGTCATGGCCGGCAAACAAGGCAAACGGCTCTGGATAGAAACCGAACCGGTACAGGGTTATCCGAACACCAGAGACATGGACAGTAAGATCTATATTTATGACGGTGACGGCAACGAGGAGATCACCAGTAATGATGATAAAAATAATCAGGAAGAGGACTTTGGCTCCAATAATGTGTTCTCTCTTTGCGTCATCGATAGTCTTCCCTACGACGGTTTCTACATTGTAGTCATGACCAGTTTCTACAGCGAATATAATGATGAAGAACATTCTGATTCAAATCCCTCCACCGGTGGATATGTGCTTTATTCATGGATGGGTGAGACTAAAACAGAGATCGAACCGAATGATGCCTTCGCCCAGGCAACACCCATCTGTGAGGCAGTCACCGGTGCTCAGATCGGTACGAACAATAACATCGTAATCGATGCTAATTTTTCCAGTGATGGCGATGTCGATTATTACGCCTTTAATCTTAAAAGTGTAAAGATGTATTCTTTTAACACCGCTAATTCTTCGGTTGCCCCCGATGCAGACATCCAGCTGGAAATATACAGCATAGATGATGAAGAGACCAATCTGATCGACGCATCCGTGGCCGGACGTTACAACAGTGAAGATTTTCGTCTTTCCGGTTGGTCACCGCCTAAAGATGGTGTCTATGTATTAAAGGTATCTCCTGCTGCCGGATCGGTTGCCGGGGATAGTACCGGTGATTATCAATTACGCATGGGTTGGGCAACCTGGCGTAATGGTGCCTTTTTGGGTGAGCCGGATAATGACACCGAGTTTGGTGCTTTTGCCGTCGAATTCGATAGCAGTAAAACGAACGCTGTTATCTATCCCGCCGCCGATGAGGACTGGTATTCCTTTACAGGAACTGCCGGTGATATCATCCATGTGGAGACATTCAGCGGCATGGACGCTAATGGAACCTGGAATCGAGACTTTGATACCAAAATCTTGTTGGTCGATCCCAGTGGCAACACCGTGGAAAATGATGATAAGGTTTCTGGCAATGTTTTCTCTGCGGTTAGTAATTATACTTTGCAAGCCGATGGTGTGGTCAAAATAAAAGTCGAGGGGTATTATAAAACGGATGCGGATGACGGAAAAAATGCCGTGGGCGCCTATCGTCTGTTGGTCTATTCCAGTGCCGCCTCCCCGGCATTCCTGGAACGCGAACCAAACAATACTTTTGCCAAAGCGATGCAAATACCGGAAGGCAAAGACGTGGTTTCATCTTTTTCAAGTGTGTCAGATTCTGTTGATATATTTGCCATTGATATGATTGCTAGTGAACCCAATACGCGAATGTATTTCGTCAATTCCTATGAAGAAGTGCCAGATATCGAATTAGAGGATATACATGCGGAACTATATGCGGCCACCGACACGCTGACAAATTTGCTGGATAGCAGCATTGATGGTCGCTATCATGGTGATAATTTCCGTCTGTCCGGATTTATTCCTCCAGCCGATGGGGTTTATTATTTGCGATTAAGCAACCCCAACGCCGTTCCCAATAATTATATCGTCCGGGCACGCAGTGCTGATGTCGCTACCGTGGGTGCTTTCCATGAACCTGATAATTCCATTGCCGAAGCAGATGCCAGAGGCGAATACCCGATAGATGGCGTACCGATGACCGGTGCACTGTACAATGCCAATGATCCGGAATTTGAAAATGATGTCGATATTTTCAAATTCACCTGTACGGCCGGTCAAACGTTTGTGGGTGAGTTATCACCGGCTGGCGGTGCCACCTGGGATCGGGATACGGACACTTTTATGCAATTGGTTAACGCCGCCGGCGACACCATTGATGATAACGATGATGCTACCGGTACCTATTCAACCATTGCCACAGTGATTCCGGCAGACGGCGTGTATTATCTGAAGGTTTTTGGATACTATAGTGCCTTTAATAATGACAGAGAAGCTACCCATGGCAACCCTGGTGTTGGTGATTACATCCTGACCGTTAAAGGTACCATCAGCGAGAGCGAGCCCAATAATACGGCAGAACAAGCCAATCTGATACCAATTGCGAATAATAACCTGGTAGAAGCTTCATTTGCCGCCGATGATCTGGAAGATTGGTTCAAGGTCGATCTGGAAGCCGGCAAACTGTACTATTTCAATACGGCTGATTCCAAAGTGGCCGACAATATAAGGGTTGAAGTGTTTGCCGAAGGTTCCGGGACCAACCTGATCAATACCGACCCTTTTGGACGCTTTAGCAGTGGTGATTTTCGTTTGTCCGGCTGGAGTCCGGCAACAACCGGGACCTATTTTCTTAGACTATTTGTCCTTCCTGCTGCCATTAATCCTTTAAACAACGGAGAATACAAATTGCGGGCCGCTGGCGGCGAAGTATTATCAGAAGTCGCTGCGATACATGAACCGGACAATTCCCGCACCCAGGCCGATGCCCAGACAGCACTTGCTACAGATGGTATACCTGTCCAGCTTGCATTCGGCAATGATAACGATCATGATATGTTTGTCATTAATGGTGTTGACGGTAACACCCTGGAAGTTGTTATGGCCCCGGCCCACGGTCCCCGCTGGATTCGTGAACTGGATACAGAAATGAGCATCTATACAGCCGATAGCTCGATCATCGGTAATAATGATGATTGGGATGATTGGTACGAGCTGGAATTCTACAAAGGTGAGATAAGCAATACCTATTCACGGGTTTTTATCGACTCTCTGCCTGGAACCGGTCCCTATTATGTCGATGCCTATCCCTACTATGGCACTCATAATGATAGTGATCCCGATTTTGGTAGCAACGCCGTTAGTAGCTATCTGATATGGGCAAAGATGGCAGAGCCTGTAACCAGTATTGAAAAGGAATTGATCGTTCCCAAAGCATTCGCACTGGAACAGAACTATCCGAATCCTTTTAATCCCACAACAACCATTAAATACAGTTTGAAGGAAAACGTGGATGTCAAACTGGTCATTTATAATGTCATGGGACAAAAGGTGGCCACACTTGTCGATAAACCGCAAGCCGCCGGTAGTTATCAATTAACCTGGGATTCCACAAACCAATACGGTATGCGGGTTGCAACCGGAATCTATTTCTATCGATTGATTGCCGGTGATAAATTTGTAAAAACAAATAAGATGTTGCTCATTAAATAAGGGCAATCCGTTACACCGGCTGTAAATAAAAAATGGATGTTTTATTTTTCTGAGTTACATGGAGGTAGTAAGCGCTGAGGTTTCCGGCTTATTTATTTATACCAGGCAACCTCAGCGCTTTTTTGAATCAGTTTGTCATAATTATTCATTTTTCAGTTCAAGGTTGTAAATAAAAATTTTTCATATCCTCTCCCCTTCTCTTTCCAAGAGAAGGGGCCGGGGGATGAGTTTTTTGGATCAATAAGTTTGAACGATACTTAGCGCAGATGTAGACTACAATTTAATTAACCACGAAGCACACGAAGATAAATTTGGAATTGGAAATTAGGAATTAGGAACCCGGAATTTGTTAAATCATGAAGGATTAAATCCTGGTCGCTAGATCCGCCCACTGGCGGGGGGAGACAGAGCATGCTTTATACTAAAGCTGTAAAAATAAAGTGATATTGCAACAGCCTTCACCAATGGACGGAATGACAGGAAGTTTTTTCACGTTTCACATTTGACGTTTGACATTTAACGTGTCACATTTGACTTAGAACCCATTATGCCACGAATCTTTCAGATTAAATACTTAATGCAAAAAACTCACCCCCTAACCCCCTCTCTTGGTAAGAGAGGGGGAACAGGGAATTCCAACAAGATTAGTATGATTCCGGATATTCCTCATTTATGTATAGCGAAAGGAATAATTTTTGCCGTAAAAAAATATCTTGTTCTTCTCCCCTTCTCTTTCCAAGAGAAGGGGTCGGGGGATGAGTTTTTTAAGTATAATTTAATTACTCTACCTCGAATCTTTTTGATTTTTATCAGTATTATTCTCTTTTCTATTTATGGCTGTAGCGAAAAAACGGTGCCGGACCCGGAAGACACAGTGGTCGCCAGCGTTGGTGATCAGAAGATTACCGTTCGTGACTTTCGGCGTAATTATGAGTTCGGACTGCCCCATCTAAAAAAGGAACCGGATAGAAAAAGATCGTATCTTGATTATATGATTAAAGAAATGGTGTTGGCGCAGCAGGGATACAGCCTAAACCTGGACAAATCCGAACGTGTCCAGAGGCTGGAACGGGAGATGATGGATGACCTGTTGATTGAAGCACTCTTTGAAAATGAAGTTAAAAATAAGATCAATATCACTACGGATGAGATCCGGGAAGCTATTAATAAATCAAAAGTGCAATGGAAGATGCGTTTCTGGTATGAGCCCGATCTGGAATATGCGGAACGTGTCTGCCAGGCCATGCGTGAGCAAGGTTACGCCAAGGTTGTTGAAAATATCCTGCGTAGTAATCCTGAGATCAAAATAGAACCTGAATATTTTGAATCAAAATATTTGACCTGGCTGGAAGTCGAACCGGTCGTACTTGAGGTTATAAAAGATTTGCCCGTTGGAGACATTTCAGATCCGGTAAAAATAAATGCGGGATATTTTATTTTCCAGGTTGTCGATATCCGTCGCGGGGCTTTACGAGATTATGATTATCAGGAACGCGCAGAAAGTTTCAGACAGATCCTGTTTTACCGCAAGTTGAATGAAGAAGCGATTAAATATGTTTCTGCTTTTATGACCCCAAAAAATGTAGTTACAAAAGGTGACGCTTTCAGAAAATTATCTAAGGCGTTGGTGGCGTGGTATCAAAGGGAGAAGGAAAAACAAGAAGATTTTTTAGATTCCGTTTTATCCGCTCCGGAAACCGATGCTCCCCTCTATGAATTAAAGACCAGCCTGGAGCAGCCGTTGGTAACATTTGAAGATAGCCATTGGACGATCAGAGAATATCTGGATCGGTTTGATCCTCAATCTGTCAAAGCTGATCCGGCAAAGGGGCGGCCAGACATTCGCCCCCTTTTACGGGACAATATTGGATTAAAAGTACGTAATGATTTTATGATACAAGAAGCGAGAAAGAAAAACTTACACCATTCGCAGGCTGTACTGGATGAATTGCAGCGCTGGAAGGATAAATGGGTATATGAAGAAACCCGGAGCTATTACACCAAAAAATTAACGATTGATGAGAAACAATCCCGGGAATACTTTGAAAAACACAAAGACACGTTTAAAATACGTTGGGATGATAATCCCCAATTTGAAAAAAATCTAAATCAAGCCAAACGGTTGGCCTATATTGAAATGGCCCGCACCCGACTGACACAGAAAGTGGATTCCCTGGCAAAGACATCATTACCGATCGTTATCAACCAGGCCGTTCTGGATACGATTACAACCATTGAATTTCAAAAGTCACGCTGGGCGAGTTTACAGGTCTTTAAACGCAGTAACAACCGTCTGGCATTCCCGGTGGTCGATCCGGCCTGGGATGTGCCGAAGGTGCTGGCACTGGCCGCGAAGCGTGGCCTGCGAATTACCGATATCCTGTTGACGCACAGCCACTATGATCACATCAATGGCATTGAACAGGTGTTACA
>CAZBBC010000170.1:0-9173 GCA_964489835.1 uncultured Calditrichota bacterium | reverse complement strand
ATGTTCTAATTAGAACGGCCAGAAGCCGTCGCTCACCTGAAGGGTGAGCCCTAGGATCTTCGTGGTGATTAATAATTGTTAATACAATTACCTTGAAAAATTAAAATGCCAGGCTAAATGAAAACTTTTGAGAATTATTCAAGATCCCAAAATCTTCATAACTATAATCGAGATAAATCGGGATGTTAGTGGAGGGGATGTTAAATATTAATCCACCACCCACGGTAAGTCCTCTCTCACTCTCAGGTTCGAATATACCAGCATATCCGGCACGTAAAAATACCATATCATAGAATGCCCATTCCCCGCCAACATTCATGCTTCTAAAGTTATCAGAAGGCTCCGTAAGATCAACGGCAATAAGCAACGGCATTGAACTACCTCGGTTGATGATGGTTGATAATCCGGTCCTGAAAGTCACCGGTAGGTTGTACTCACCAGTTTGCAACTCAGCATCAATTTTTTCATTATTTCCATGTTCCGAGGGGCGGATATCGTGATAAACAAAGTTATCACGACCACTGTATTTTATCTTACCGCCCATATTTGATAGAGAAGCACCCAGTTGAATGAACTCAAAAATATCGTAGAACATAACGCCCAAATCGATTGCCATTGTTTGGGCGGACATGTGCCACAGGACACTGTGGATATATTTTATAGATCCACCAAGACTTAATCGATCGGTAAGCTTGCGGGCATAATGAACGGCAATCGCCATATCATACGATTGCGCTTTTTCACCTGTACCTTCGGGAAAGACGGGTGTTCGCACCAAGATCTCATCCATCGTTAGCGTATTTATGCTAAAGCCAATGCTACCCATATAGCCTAAAGGAACAGCCAGACCGATAAAATCATGTTTCAAATCCGCAATCCAATCCGAATGAATGAGGGTGAGTTCATTTTTATCAAAAGAAACTATGCCCGCCGGATTCCAATAAAGTGCGGTTGCATCATTGGCAACAGAGGTGAAGGCGCCACCCATGGCATTTGCCCGCGCACCAATGCCGATGGTCAAATATGGTACGGCCACCGTACCAACCTTGCTGACATCGGATCGAAATCCTGCGCTTTGGAACTGGGCATACGTATTTCCAATACCAATAAAAAATATAATGAGCAAAAAATAAGTCAGTCGCTTCATTTTTATTTACCTATGATTAGATGGCTATTACTTGATCACCATGAATCTTCCAATTTTCTGGCCGACACCGGGGGCATCTACATGATAAATATAATTTCCCGGTGCAATATGCATGTTATCTCTGGATAAAACATCCCACGCGGCTGTTCCATCGATCATTTCACTGTCATGTTCAATGGTATCAACCAGATAACCCTGAACGGTAAAAATTCTAATGATACATTTTTGTGGCAAGTGGATAAAATTGATTAGCATCGGACCCCGGCCGGCCAGGAAAGGGCTAAAGGGTTCCCATCGTTCGGTCACGACATAAGGATTCGGAACTACCGCAATCTCAGACATCTCTGCGCTGGCTCGTTGTTTATCAATGCGTGGTATCGTACTTGTAAACTCATAGGCTTCGCCTGGTTGGGGAGGAACATGCATTCGTACCTGAAAAACATCTCCGGGCTGGGGACGAACGATGCCGGTTGTATCTCCTACAGGATAACCCTTATCAAATTCCGTGAATGTAAATCTCCAGGAAAAATTATAATTTCCTGAGCCATATTGGGGTTCAAGGCCTCTCTTTGGACCAAAGACAATGAGGATATCATCTTCTGCCGTCCATTTTCTGATGGGTCCCCAGTCCACAATGGCAAAATCCATCATCTCGCCTGTGGTAGGGCTGTAAATGTAGAAGGGTACTGGAACTTCCCTGTTACCGGCCCCTTGCCGCTGTACACGCATGGAGGTATCGCTGATTCCTTCAGTAAAAACTAAATCAAAATCATAATTAACGGCAGCTTTTTTACTTTCCGGAATGAATTCATAGGTCAGGTTACATTGGCTTTCTTTTGTCCAACCCATTTTAACAGGTGTGAAGGAAGTATCATAATCCATATACATGATCATACCATCAAAATATCCGGTCTCTTCAGATAACCTTTGCAGGGCCGTTAAGGATTGTAAGGTATCGGTCACGGTTTCATTTTCCAGCTCTACTAATTGATAAGAAGGCAAAGAGCGCCAGCCGGAATCAGGATAGCTAAATTCCAGGCGATATTTACCTTCTTTCAGCTCACTGGGATTAAAAATATTAAATTCTAGATTTGTGGTCGATGATGGTCCGTAATGAACGACACTCTCCATAAGATCCGGCGGATTATATCCGGCAGTTGGGACAGTCGGTGTTACGGCCGCACAATTTGGACCCAATGCTTCAATATTGTTCAACATATCGATCGTAATATTAATCAGACATTCACTGGGCAGAATAGCAAATTCTTGTATATCTTCAACTGTCACTGCATCGGCGGGTATAAAACCGTCATCAAAGGAGGCGATGGCATAATAATAGGTCTGTCCGTTGATAACATCTTCATCGATATAGCTATGGGCCAGTCCTGAATTATCGCCGATATAAAATTGAATACCATTATAAGTACCCGGAAAAAAGCCGGAGATACTGTCTTTTTTATCACAACGGAAGATAGGTTTTTTCATACTAACGGTTCCGAATCCGTCTGTTATCAGGCGGGCATCCAAAAATTTCGGATCTGTAGATTTGTATAAGGAATATCCCTGAAAATCATATCTCTGAAAGAAACGGTCGTATGAGTTTTCAGCCACGTCGTCCCAATACAGATACACTTTTCCGTCACCGGGGACGGCTGTTAATTTGGGTGTATCCGGCGGCTGTGCAAAGAGATAATTTGCATTATAGATTTTCTGCACGGTTTGTTTTTTCCGGAAGGCATCCTCTACTTGGGCCACGCTGTTCGGTCCGGTGGCGAAAAACATAGAAAAAGAAAATCTCTGGCGCGTTTTTTGCGGAAAATCAATCGGACCGGAATGCCACCAGGCACCCAGATTACCGGCTACAAAGAACTGATCCTCGCCTTTATCGACCGTTTCATGACACCAATCAAGGACCCATTCGTCATTCTCATGAACATTGCGATCGCCATATTCTCCTGCCCAGAATCCGACAAGACCCATTTGATCTCCTTCGTCTATATCCGTTTTATCGAAATCAGGTTCTCCGTCTGTTGGCATTCCATCACCTTCACCATCGTCACGTATCTCATAAGCACTATCAAATGGGCCAATACCATCGGCACCCAGATCATCGTTGAGCGGCTCGCCTAAATCCCACTCCCCGTTTTGATTGGTATCTTCAAATCCATCCCAATCGCCGTCCTCGTCTCCGGACCAATGCTCCCGCGAATAAGTTTGTCCCGCTTCTTTGGCTTCGGGGTCAAGATTTCCCCGCTCATCATAATAACCGCAGGAACCGACTATTTTAATTCCCGGACCGCTGTCACGTCTCTCATCTTCCAGACCGTCCTCGTCATTATCCTGTCCGTCATAGCCCAGGGTCGGGCTTTCAAGATAGGCATAACATGGTGCCGGCACCGGGCTATAGGGATCCACATCACCCGTATTATCATAGTCATAAGTAAAAGCAACATCCAAAAAGGTGGAATAACCGCCCACATCGGTATCCCAGCCACCAATTTTAAAATCGGCAAAGAGGGCAAAGTACATTGAATCATATTCCGTCGTTCCTTCGTTGAGGACGTCGTAAAGCCAGAAATTATGACTTTCCGTCAGTATATTGTTCCACTGCAGGGAACGGATATACACCTGGGTACCCAGGCCTCTTCTTGTTGAATCATTGGCATCGGGATAGTATTCGAATTCTTCGTCGGGATCGTCATCGATGACAAAATAGGTTTCCAGATCCGCATTTTTGACGCCTTTGCCAAAATAGCCGTTCCAGGCGTCTGACCAGCCGGGATCACTGGTATCCTCCATTTTATCCGGCCAGAAATCCGGCCAGGTAAAGGGATCATCACTCATGGCAGCTTCAATCTGATTGGGATTGCAATAACCGGCCAGTGGTTCATAGGCCCAAAAAACATTTGAACTGGGTGGTTTATCGGCAAAATCCCCCCGGATATAGGCGGTTTCGCAGCAAGCCTGACGTTCACCATGAATATCTACAATTCTGGTAACAACCAGGGGCGCGATACCGTCCATTTGTATATGACCACTACCGATCGGATATTCAATAACATAACCCAGGGCTCCGCCTAATCTGCCGTAATTATGAAAGGGTATACGACAAAGGTTGGCATCCATAACCCCATATTTTCGATGACTGACATGACCATCCTCATCCCTCTGGGCAAAGAGTAGTGTGTTTAATACCACTAATATCCATATAATTATTTTTATATTAACTGCTTTACTATGAATGAACATACAGGACATAATCAAACCTCCGATATTGAATATGACGAACAGGCATGATCAAAATTCGATTTTTACTCCGGCATGAATTCTTCGCGGAGCACTCAGGTAGTTCGGTCTATAATAGTAATCATGGATCGTATTTATTCCCTTAACCAGGTCATCCGTAAGATACCGTTCTTCTAAAGTATAGGTCGCTCTTCCCGTATCATTATAAACGGCTATTTCATTTTCAATATCAAACAGATTATAAATTTTGGTAAAAAGCGTTGCCTTTAGTCCAACAAATGTAAAAGATAGCATAAAATTTAAATCAAAATTTAAATAATAGGGCTTACGTTCGTTATTTTCCCGGCTTGGGTAATAGCCTTCCTGTTCCGGTGTATAGGGAAAACCGGAACCAAACTGTCCGATCAGACCCAGGCTCCAGAGATTCTTATCATGCACCGTTGCCGTCAAATTTAGACTATGGGTCCGATCCCAGTCTAAAAATATCAGTTGCTTGGTGATTTCCGTCGGAGGGGTTGTCAGGCTTTTTAAATATACATCTCTCGGGTCCGAGGAATTGCCTTCTGCGGACATATAGGTATAATCAACCGTAGTTCGTAGAAACTCACTACGTTGTTCATAAGCCAGCGTAAATCCAAACACCTGACCATAATCCCTGTTAACGTATCGTGCATATTTATCAAAACTTGGCAGGACGGTATAAACTTCCATTCCCAGCAGATTTCTGATATCTTTATAGAACACCGTTGCATCAACGGCCATATTATTCACAACCTCCTGTTGAATACCAATTTCATAGGTGGAGGTTCTCTGAGGTTCCAAATCAGTATTGCCAATGGTTACAAAAGAACCGAGCGGAATATTGAATTCCGGATTGGTATACAGTTGGTCAAATGACGGCATCTGGAAAAATAATCCGTAGGATAAATGTAAAACGCTATTTTCTGTAATCGGTAAAGCAACACCAAAACGAGGACTTATCTGACTTTTTGTTGAGGCTTCTAATCTGGCGCTTGTATCGGGCCTCATTAGATCTGACGGATACTCACCATACGGTTGAAAATAATCATACCTTACACCCATGTTGATAATAGAATAAGACCATTCAATTCTATCCTGAAAATAAGCACTAAATTCAAAGGGTTTTTTTGTAAACTCCGTGTAATTTGGACTGCCTCTGTCAATGGGTTGCGGTTTCCAGTCCGTCAACCGGGATACCTGAATTTGAAAGTCATGAACGTAAAGCTCATGAAATTTACTCTCTATTCCCATTTTAATTTGATTTACCCGGTCGATCTGGTAAGTAAAATCGGATTTTAGTATTGAAGTTTTAGTACTTCGGTACGAGTGGCCCATGTCTGTGCCAGCCATATAAAAATTCTGACCGGAACCGATATTAAATCTCGTCACCGGCTGGTATCTTAAATCATAGGGATCTTCATAAAGATAGCGTTCATATTCCTTTTTAAGAATGGCAAACTTGGTTTTGATAAAACCCCTTTGATTGATAACATAATCATAGTGAAGCATATGGGTATAACTCTGGCTGTAATTGGTTGGAAGGCCATCAGGATTATACTTATACCCATGCGAATAATTTTGTGATTCTTCGTTCTCGTGAATAAATTCATAGGAAATTTTATGACTGGTAAACGGTTTCAATATCAGTTTACCATGAACCGACAGCCGGTCATTCCAATTTAAAGGAACGTATTTATCATCTCCGGTTGCCTCGATTTGCCAATTTTCTCGAGTACTAGGTAAAGAAGAAGAATCACTGGGCATAAATATTCTTTTGCCATAAAGATAACCACCGTCTCGTTTTTTACGAAGAGATGTAAAAAAGAGGATATTATCGGAGAGAATAGAGCCGGAGAAACTTCCCTGCATGTCATAGTTATCCGGTATATTTGTAATATCATAATAAGAGAATTCTTCGTCAGAATATTGATCCCGCTTGGTGCCCTCACCTGATCTTACAGCAAATGGCATTATACGACCGCTAACATTGCCACCGACATAACCTGATATTTCGCCATTTAATTCACTCCCGGGTTCTTTGGAAATAATATTGACAATACCGGACATCGCTTGCCCATATTCTGCATTAAAAGTTCCACTGATTACTTCCACTTCCTCTACAGAATTGGGCTGGAGATCTATCATTTGAGAACCGCTATAGGCGTCATTGACGGCAATACCATCGATCATATAGGAAACTTCACCTAAACGCCCCCCCCTGAAATGCCCCTCGACAACACCGGCTTGGAGATTAACAACCTGCGCAATCGATTCAATGGGAAGTAATTTAATCTCATCCCCTGAAACCCGGGCAGAGGTAGAGGTTAAATCTTTTTGAATCATCGGTCTTTCGGCTACAACAACGACTGCTTGTCCCTCAAAAATAGTAGATGATAACTCCATATTTAAATGCGTTGTAACATCGACACTTGTTCGAATTTCAACTTTTTTATCGGCATATCCCATAAAACTAAAATTTACAATATGCTTTCCCGGAGGAACGTTAATGATAAAGTAATAGCCATCAAGATCCGTCGATGCCCCTAATGCCGTTCCCTCGATAAATATATTGGCACCGGCTAATGGTTCCTTGGTTCCTTCATCAATGACGATTCCGGAGAGTTTTCCGGTTGTGCCGGCATAGATATCGGAAATCAGGAGGAAAGAGGCAAGAAACATTATAATAGCAACTTTTGTTCTCATAATGATTGCTCCCGTTTCGAAAGGGCTTATTTCAAGGTAATGATATTAAGTGATTGGTGTATATAAAACTGATTTTATTCAGACGTAATAACTTTACAGGGTAGCTATCCCCTGCACTGAAATTCGAATATAATAATGATTTTTTGATTATCAGAAATCAGGATAAGTAATATTTAGACTATTATAACAATAAGTTTATTTAAATCAAGTTAAATACGGTTTATTTAACGGTTAAATGAGGGTTAATTCTTATTTATTAACTTCTTGTTTTTAAGATAATACTGATTTATATTAATCGTGTTAACGTTTTAACCAGCACATTATTTTCCTATGATAGATAAAAACCAAATTACTTCCCTTAAAGATAAGATCATTAATAGTAAGGAATTTGCCGGTTCGCAAACCCACAGGAAATTACTTGAATATCTTATCCAATCCTATTTGAATGATGAAAATATAAAAGAAACAACGATCGCCTCTGAAATATTCGAAAGGAATGCTGATTTCGATTCCACGGAAGATCCGATAGTCCGGGTTAACATGCATAATTTGAGACTAAAATTAGATTCATACTATGATGATGAAGGTAAAGGTGATAAGTACCGGTTAGAAATTCCCAAAGGACACTATTCATTAAAATTTTCTCCAGTTTCAAAAATAAAGAATATAACTAAATCCAAGTTAATCAGAATATGTGCCAGCATAATTATTATTATTCTCAGTTCCCTTATTCTATATTTATGGTATTATTCCCAGGCCATTAAAAAACAATTTGCAGAATACACTGTCATAGACAAAGAAAATATCATCTGGAAAGAATTCCTGCAGAGTGATCTTCAAACGCTTATTGTCCTGGGTGATCATCTTTTCTTTTCTGAATATGATAACGATATGAAAAAATGGCGCTATATTAGAGATCTATTAATCAATTCAATGGAAGATTTTGAAGTCTTTAAAAAACTGTATCCAAATAAAATATTAAAGAGTACTGCAGATTCATACTTTCCGGATGGGAGTATTTGGAGTTTACCTCCGGTACTCTCTGTTCTTTATCCTGTCCAAAAACATATTATTCTCGAACGAACATCTAACCTGACCCCACAAATGTTGCACGAAAGTAATATTATTTTTTTAGGAAGCATAAAAACGCTTGGTCTTTTTAATCGTTATCTTCAAAGTTCAAATATTGAATATCGACTCAATCCAAACAATTTACACCTTACAATATATAAACAAGACAATGATACACTGATTGATACTTTAGAGACTCATTTTGATCAATCTTCCGGTTACCATAATGATTATGCGATTGCTCTTAAATTTCCCGGACCCAATAATAATGTCATTTTCATTATCACATCATTTTTCTCATCAGGCGTTCCGGAGCTTGCAAAATATCTGACAGATCCTGCAACTATTGAGGAATTGGAGGAGAATTTAGTCAAGAAATACAACAGAGTTCCACAATATTTTGGAATTATCGCCGAAGTCAGAGGGGTTGAAAAAACAGGTTTATATTTGGAAATCAAGCATCTTATTGACATCAATGAAAAAGTGAAAATATGGTGATTGTCGACAGGAGGATATTTATAAATATTTTTCAAATTTATTTTCTTGGTTGACCAGTACTATCGTAGGTGAGATCAGTTGATCTGATAGTTCAAATCCCATAATAATGATTTCCTCACCAATTTTTATCAGATGCGCGGCCGCACCATTCATACCAATGATACCGGATCCGCGATCAGCGGGGATTATATAAGTCTCCAGACGGGCACCAGAGGTGTTACTAACCACCAGTACTTTTTCACCGATCATCAGCCCAGATTTTTCAACCAGTTCTTCATCAATGGTTATACTACCGATATAATTGACATCAGCTTCCTTAACAATCGCATGTGTAATTTTTGATCTTAAAAACCAGCGCAAAATAACTCCTTTTATTTAAATTCATAGCGCAGCCCAACGCTGCAAACAAAGAAAAAAATAGTCCACGGATTTCACGGATTAACACGGATTTAATTTAAAAATTATTTTTATTTTAGTTTTAATCCGT
>CAZBBC010000169.1:0-9384 GCA_964489835.1 uncultured Calditrichota bacterium | reverse complement strand
TCGGCACTGGCCCAGTTGTGCGGCATATCGCCGACTTTCCGGAACGCTTCTCCCTGCAGAGATTGCTCTTCGCGCCAGGCCAGCAGCGGCGATGCGTGATTGGCAAAAGCGTAAAGTGATTGAGCTGCTTTGCTTCCGTTCCCCTGCCACAACCAGGCGTGGGCATAAAACGAAGAAAAATAGTTCCATATACCGGTCGCGTCCCAACCGGTGCCATAGACCATGCCTTCCCGTTCGGTCGCTGCCAACATGGCCAGATTGCCTGCAACCAGCGGGTCGCTCTGGTCGAATATCTGACCCGGATAAACGGCATGACAGAATGCCCATTGCCCGCGTTGGGGCAGATCCTCACCGTCCATCAAAATCGGCAGATAGCGGTTACCATAGGGATCGGTACGCATATCACGGGCGGCGGCCCTGCGGAAGGCCGTCATGAAGTCATCATATTCCTTCTGCCATTCCTCTGCCTGTTCGTTATGCCCAAGCCAGCGGGCGGCCTGAATGAAGGCGTGCAGGCCTAAAAGGTTCCAGTAGGGATTGGTATATTCATCATTAATACCGCCGACACCGCCATCAGAGAATCCGGCCGGTAAAAGACCATCATCAATGGGTGAATCGTTGCCAAGCGTCTGGCGGCGGAGATCCTGGATGTATCCGGCAATCCTTTCCAGTTTTGGCCATACGGATTCCAGCCAGACTTTGTCCTGCGTCAGTTGTGCATGGCGTACACAGGTCCAGAGTACAATACCGTTTTCCTTGGAATAATCATTCATGACCTGGATACGGCCGTCCGGCTGCTGGTAGGTAAGTTCATAGGCCACGCCGTTGCGTGCCTCCTTACCGGCGCCGAGAATCGTTGCCGCCTCCAGGAGAAATGCGCCGTCCACGATCCACAGTCCTCGATAGCAGGTTGGCCCAACCTGGAAAGCGGGCAGGCCCTTTTTAATCTCGCGTGCCTGCCAGATATTGCGGATCGAGGCGTCGATTAATCCCTGGATCGCGGCATCGGGCACCTCAATACGCCCATAGGGCAGGGCAACCTTTTCCCAATAGGCCATGGCCTGCTCGCGACAGGCAATAGCCTGCTCAAGTGTCAGTAGCTCTGTCACGAGCGACTCACCGCCGCTATAGCGTACAAAAAATTCGCTGGTTTTTCCGGCCGGTACGGACAACGATTCAAACTGTATATGTATGTTATCGGCCAGCCCTCTTATCCTGAGTGAGGAAGTGATCGTTTCGTGCTTGTTGACGATCACGTGCTGGTTATCCAGGCGAAGGCCCAACTCGGTATCCACCATTAAGCGCGGTTGGAAGGTACGCGGCAGCTGGCTGGTATTGGTGACCTGGACAAGAATAATGTCGTTACGCGGGAAATCAGCAGTGCTTTGGTAGTCTGATGATGCTTTCCCCGTTGCTTGCAGCGAGCCGG
Source organism: uncultured Calditrichota bacterium (assembly GCA_964489835.1). Taxonomy (GTDB): domain Bacteria; phylum Calditrichota; class Calditrichia; order JAJRVZ01; family JAJRVZ01; genus CAZBBC01. The sequence goes on along the minus strand of CAZBBC010000169.1, from coordinate 7,955 downwards.
TGACAGCAAATGCCTGCTCGACGATTTCCAGGCCATCGGCTTTGCGGTAAGTTTTGACAATTGGAAGACGCGGGGATTGTAGTTCCTGTTTCTGCCAGACAGCATCAGCGGTTACTTCGACAGCAATACGAGTAGCAAACTCACGGTTGCCCTTATGGTAGTGGTAGAGCAGTTCACCGCTTTTATCGACAAGGGTCTTATGCGGGTCGTCCGGCAGACAAATGGCCGTTTGCCATTCCGGCGGCCGGTAACGAAAGTCGACGGTTAAAGCATCGTTGGCACCAAGATTATCTGTCATGGTCAGCAACAGCTGAAGGATAAGTATGAGGTGTATGGTATTTTTCATCATTTAATCAGCATCATCTTCTTCACATCATGATATTCGCCGGCCTTCATGCGGTAGAGGTAGATACCGCTGGAGAGATTTTTAGCATTGAATTTTATTTCGTGATGACCTGCTTTCATCTGTCTATTCATTAAGGTTTCTATCTTTTGACCGGCTATATTGTAGATTTCAATTTCAACAAGTCCGGCTTTCGGTAAGTCGAATCTGATCATGGTGGATGGATTGAAGGGATTGGGATAATTCTGCGCCAGTTCATATGAACGAGGATTCAGCGATGAACCATTGTTTTGAATAGTACTGATATAGTCCAGGTTTTTGATCCGGAAATTGTCCCAGATACTATTTTGATTGCCATGACAATACAGACCAGCCTTACCGGTTGGGAAGGTGGTGTCACTGATGGAAAAAATTTCCGTGGAATCGATTAAGACGATGATATTTCCTTCCATTGTGGATAGCGTTAAGTGGTACCACTGATTTATCTCATAGCCTAACGTGTCCGTTACCAGATTGGTCTCCACGCCATCAATAAACCGCTTTATGGCGCGAAGCGTTCCTTGCTGTTGCCAGGTAAACAAATAAAAATTACCGGTATCCTGGTAGTTGAATACCACCCCGATTTTGTCATCGTCGGTTGATCGGAAATCGACATTCAGCTGATAATTTTGCCATAAGGGGCTGCCAAGCAGGGCATAACATCCCCCGATGTAACCACCACTGTAGTAGTTTGAGTTCTGAATCATTGTTTGATTCTGTTCCACCCAGGATCCGTTGCGGAAATGCCAGGCCGGATGAATTTCATTATCGTTAAAGTCATCAGCAAATAATAATGAATCAGAGATCCCTGCGACTTCAATATATTCCTTTTTCTCGAGGATATCCCCGCCAAAGTAATTATATACCGTCAGGCGGATATCATATTTACCGGCCTCCTGATAAATATAAACCGGCGCGGATTCACTGCTAACATTACCGTCCCCGAATTCCCAGTGCCAGGCATTGGGTGCGTTCAGTGACAGATCAGTAAAACTGACGGCTTCTCCGAGAAAAACAAAAACCGGATCAGCGCTGAAGTTTGCCACAGGCGGGCTGTTCGTAATCCGGAAATTATCAAACCAGATAATTTCACTGCCGTTGATGTATTCCAGAATCAGGCGTAATTCACGTACATCCGTAATCAGGGAATTCCAGTCTCCGGCTGTAACGGTCCATTCACTTTGTGAAATTAAAAATGAAAAGGTTTTCCATTGATTATAGGCACTGGTGACTGAGCTATCCATCGGGATAATGGCCTGCCCTCCGGGGCCGCTAATTTTTATCCAGAAATCACTCAAAATTAAAGGTCCGGTAAAGTCTGAAATTTTGAGGTCAAATTGAATCGCAGCCAGATCGTTTATTTCGGTCCAATCACCCAGAAACTTTGGCGGTGCAATCGCCTGTGTCAGTCCCGTTCCATCGCTTATTCGAATATATCGCCCGGGGTTACCGCCACTGGTCGGTATCGACGTGCCCCCGGATTGTTCAAATGTCCATCCTTCATAAAGACCTTTTTCAAAATCTGAGGTTACCGGCGGATTTATTGGTACCGTTATCGGTGAAAAAGACAAACCAATGTTATCCAGGCGAACAAATTCATCGCCGTTGACATACTCAGCGCGCACCTCAAAATGGCTGATATACTCCATTAATCCCTGCCAGGTGCCTGATGTAACCGTCCACTGTGCAGAGTCCAGAGTGACAGCCGTGTGATACCATTGACCAAGCGTTGGAGTGATCGGCGGGCTGGTGGCACTACCGCCCGGTCCGGAGATGCGAAATGCCCAGAGATTTGCGGTCAGGGAGCCGTTTAATAAGGAAACATAAATATCGGCCACGAGGGAATCGGTAGTATCGGCGGCTGACCAGTTACCCAGATAGGTCACCGGGGCAATGGCAATATTAAGATCACCGGTAGCGTCATCATCCACGCGCATACAGTTACCGGGATTGCCCGAATTGTCTTCCAGGTAATAACTACCGTCGCCTTCCGACCGCCAACCGTCGAGCGAATCATTCTCGAAATCAGTATAAACCTGGGCAGCGGAAGTTTTAACACATAGAATAGTAATCAAAAGGGTAATAATAATTTTCATGATCACCTCACTGAAAAAATTCTAATGTAATTTAAAACCGACACAGATAAAAGCATTGATTTATATCACTTGTTTATCATCCGCCGCTTGATCTGAATGATGAAGATCCCTCCGCTTTCAGCGGATGCAAATCCGCCTGACGGTGAATTTAAATTCCAAGCACGAAATTCCAAATTCCAAATAAATCCCAATGACCAATTATCAAATAGTAAAATTTAGCATTTGGTTTTTGAGATTTTAAAATTATTTGGAATTGAGCTCGTCAGAGATTTCCTTTTCGGAAAGATTGGGGTCTATATTTATATCTTTAAACATATCAAATCTAACTTTTTCGATAATTTTAACCATTGAGTTAAAAATTTTTGTTAACATTTTTGCTCCTTATTTATATTTATATACATTAACCTGGAGAATTCATTTCTCGCCCGTCTACGCCGGGCAGGCTGCGATGCACCGACGCAAAGCTCGATTATTAAATGATTTATATCAATATTTTGAACTTGATTAAAATTAAATTTCATTTTTAAAAAATTTTATAAATAATGAACCTGATTAATTCATGAATTTTAAATCTATCATATGGCGATAATTAAGTCTCCCCTTAAAAAAGGGGACTAAGGGGTTGTAAAACATTGATATAATTTAAAATATTACGTTTAAAACAACCCCCTAACCCCCTTTATTAAGGGGGAATTAACTCATTGATTTTATGTTATTTATAGACTTAATTATTTAATTTTATGAATAATTCAGGTGAATTATCTCTTGAAATTAATCTTTGTTTCTAAGCTGCCGTTCGTTTTTAAAATATTTTTGCCTCAGTAAGGCAGAGGTCTGAATTCAAAACTCTTAAAACATTAGATCTGATGTATAAAATAATTTTGGGTAATGAGTATATAGAAGGATCAAACCTTTTATTTCTCATTTTTATTTCTCTTTTTTTAAAATAGAATTTTAATTAAGGTCTGAATATGTCTGAAAAGCTGCTGCCATTTGTCAAACAGAGAGGGAAACAATTAAGTATAATTCAAATAGCTTGCATTTTATAATTATAAAATATATTATATTAACAAATATGTTAATAAGGTGTATTTAGTGAAGGTGCTGAAATTAAATAATATTGAAAAACAATTTTTTAGTTTTTTGGATATATCGAAGATATTAAGGATCTCTCCTGAATCAGCCCGGGTGGTTGCTCACCGCTATGTTAGAAACGGAATATTGGTCCGGATAAAACCAAATATTTTCGTATTAGCTGAAAAATGGAAGTATTTTTCAATGGAGAACCACTTTGAGACGGCGAATCTTTTACAGGTTCCATCTTATGTTTCATTGACGACGGCACTGGCGTATTATGGCATCACCACCCAGATACAGCGTAATTATATTGAGTGCATCTCGATAAAAAGAAGCCTGGTAAAACAAATCAAAGAAGTGACATTCCGCTATGCCAAATTGTCCGAAAAACTTTATTGTGCCTTTGAAAAAAAAGATGGTTTTTATATCGCTATACCAGAAAAAGCCCTGCTGGATGCTGTGTATCTTACCTCACTGGGCAGATATTCACTGGATGTCGCAGCAGTCGGCTTAAGCGGGCTGAACCAGAAGATTTTAATTAATATCTCTGAATATTATCCGGAAAGTACAAAAAAAATGCTGAGGGTCCATGGATTTATTAGCCAAGCATGAAAAATTTGAGATTGAAGTATTGAATCATCTGAACAGCGGAAGAATACTCGATAAACTGGTGTTTGGTGGTGGAACAATGCTCAGACTCTGCCACGAGGGAAGCCGCTATTCCGCAGATATGGATTTTTGGTTAACACAAACAGTTGATATTGAATTATTTCTGGATAGCATCCGGTCGCGGTTGAAAAAAGAATATGAAATCACCGACAGCCAGAACAAACATTTCTCACTGCTGGTAGAAGTCCGGTCTTCTGATTATCCCAAAAAACTAAAATTGGAGATCAGAAAAGATATCAGGAACTGGGATATGGAAAAGACTATTGCCTTCTCAAAATATAGCAACCGCCAGGTACTTCTAAACACGCATACCCTTGCTCAGACAATGTCCAACAAAATTGAAGCACTTATCGACCGGCATGAGATCAGAGATGCCTTTGATATCGAATTTCTGTTGCGTAAAGGCATTACCCTGCCTGAGATGTCAGATGAAAGAAGAGATTTATTAAAAAAAAGGCTTCACGCATTTAGCGAAAATGATTTCAAAGTTAAATTAGGCTCATTGCTGGAAGATGAGATGAGGACATATTATGTTAAAAATCGATTCCGTTTTATTATGGATAAAATTTAACACCTTATTATAATACATGTTTTGAGGATCTGGAATAACGATGATGCAATGAAACCGATATCCGAAGTACTTGCCAAAGGCATCCGGCTGTGTTAAAATTTCCAATAACTATTATAAACTCCAAACTATTCAAAAAATTAGTATTGACATTCGGTCGAATATGCGTTATTTTAACCGTGAAATATTTAAAACATATTTAAATTATTCACGCTAATTACTATGCTTATTTATAGAAATATAACGGCCATTGTGCAGGAATTGATTCGCAATTTCCCTGTTGTTGGCATTATTGGACCCAGGCAGGTGGGAAAAACGACACTGGTAAAACAATTGATGCCTGCGATAGATAAAAAGTGTGTTTATCTTGATCTGGAGCTTCCGGGAGATTTCAGTAAATTGCATGAACCGCAGATTTACCTGGAACAACATGAAGAGAATTGTGTAATTCTGGATGAGATTCAACGCCTGCCGGATATTTTTTCTACTCTAAGGGCACTGATCGATCGTAAGCGTGTTCCGGGACGATTCGTTATTTTGGGATCAGCCTCGCCTCATCTTCTTAAGCAAAGCGCAGAAACGCTGGCTGGCAGGATTGCATATATTGAAATTTCACCCTTCAATTTGCTGGAAATAAGCAATGACTTTGATATGTTTGATCACTGGTTCAAAGGCGGGTTTCCTCAAGCGTTTTTATCAGTAAAAATGAATACCCATATAACCTGGATGCGCAATTTTGTTCAAACCTATCTGGAAAGAGACCTGCCGATGCTGGGACTGTCTGTTGATTCTGTTCTAATGCGCAGGTTCTGGACCATGCTCGCCCATTTTCATGGTGGTATCTGGAATGCCAGTACATTCGCTAAATCACTTGGCATCAGCGTTCCGACAGTCAATCGTTACGTAAATTTTCTTGAAGCAGCATTTATTGTTCGTCGGTTGGAACCGTATCATTTCAATATGAAAAAACGATTGGTTAAATCACCCAAAATCTATATCCGTGATACAGGTATCCTGCACTATCTGACCGGTATTCATAATCCCGAGTCCCTGCAGGGTCATGTGCTTATCGGCAATTCATGGGAAGGTTATGTCATCGAGCAGATTCAGCAATGCTTACTGCAGGAGCTAAAACTGTTTTATTACCGAACACATCATGGTGCAGAAAGTGATCTGGTACTGGTGAAGGGAACACAACCGCTGGCTTGTCTGGAAATTAAATATACTTCACAGCCGCGGCCAGCAAAAGGGTTTGCTATAGCTGTCGATGATTTACAAACAAAAATTAATTTCGTTATCACCCCCAAATCGGATTCTTATTTGATCGGCAAATCGACCTACGTCTGTAATCTATTTGAATTTTTATCGGAAAAAATCAAAAATTTATAATAATCAGTTTTTATATAACCTGATCTATTCATACCGCAGCGATGCTGCAATCAAATCAAAGAAAAAAGACAAAAGAAAAAAGAAAAAAGACAAAATAATTTATTAACCACGGATTATCACGCCGAAGGGCGGATCAGCACACTGGCTGGCACGGATTAACACGGATTACTTAACCGCAAGGCTGATCCCCGCCAGTGGGTGGGCAGCCTGACAGGACAAAAACCAGATGAATTCCCTTTATTTTTTTTTATAAATAAATTAGATCTAATATATCATTTAAAATGATATATATGTCATATGATAAAACATTATAATGGTCGGTACCCGATCATGGTAAGGATCAACACTCGATCCTAGTAAGGATCGACACCCGATCTAGGTAATGATTGATACCTGATGTAAGTAATGATCGGTACCCGATGTAAGTAATGATCGACACCCGATCCTGGTAACGATCGATACTCGATCCTAGTAAGGATCGACACCCGATCAAAGTAATGATTTGATGTACAATCATTATAATGATTTAATTGAAGGCAATAACTTACGGATTTACTGTTAATCCCATCTCAAGAATTAGGCTTGGGGGATTAATTGACAGCCATTGGCTGTAAAGAGAATCTCGGTATTAATGAAACCGGGACTCTCTTTATATATTCTGATTTTATAATTTGCATATCTTTTAAATAAGATCGTTAAAATTTATATATGTGAAGTATCGTTCACATTTTGTGATCGATCATTCACATAATGTGAACAATCCTTCCAAATGATTTTTCTTATTATTTGTTCCAATTAATTGTTATTATAACACTTACCCATATTTTAACTACACGGTATGGTTTTTGTTATATTATTGACTACTGAAACCAGCACTGATATCATCCTTATTGAACTTCTTATACACTGATAGCTCACCACTATAGATTGCATCTGAGATCGTGTCTATTTTCTATTGCTTTTTATTAATACTGACGTAGAGATCTTTCGTTTATCTGTCTTTAAACATTTTTATATTCAATGTGGCTTGAAAAATAGTCACAATTTGTAAAGTAAATACGCTAAAATGTGGGTAAAACGGAAGTATGATTAATTAAAGAGGAGTCATCCATCATGAAAGAAATGAGTAAAGATCCGCTGCAATCGTTTACAAAAATGCTTGCTAAGGACAAAAAGCTTTTCAAAAAACAATTTAAGGAGGTGGAGAAAAAGTACCCGCTTGTTATTTTAGCCTATCGTATTCAGCAAGCGGTGATAGCCGGATTATCCAGGTCGAGATATATTGCAGAGCTGGGAATCGGGTCTATATATGGTGTATTAGAAACCAGTGATTTTGAGGCATATACAAGAGCAGAGGTAGAGCAGCAACAGAGATTAAAGAAGTTAAAAGATTGCCTGAGGAGGGCAGATACCTCGGGTGCCAGCAGTGGTGAACGATATCAGGCCGGTGTCGCCTGTTTTGACAACTATGTAAGCGGGAACAACCAATAGGTTTTGCAAAGGTTATTATTAGAGTTGTACTATCATTTAGAAAGTTGGATTAATTGAATGCTAATATGCAACTTATTACAGTATGGCTCAGATTTGTCAGATTTTAAAAAGTGAATGTATCAATTAATCTATAAAAACAACATGTTAAAGGAATCAATAATTTAAATACAGGATTCCCGCTTCGCCGGACCTCCTGAAATTCGCCGTCCCGATACACGGGATCTTCGAGCGGCGAATTTAATTACCAAAATCCAAATTCCAAATACCAAATAAATACGAATAA
>CAZBBC010000168.1:0-9411 GCA_964489835.1 uncultured Calditrichota bacterium | reverse complement strand
TTATAGATTGCTTCGCTACCGCTCGCAATGACGATATCGACTCACTTATCGTCACTGCGATCCCGATTTATCGGGAGAAGCAGTCTCTTTACCGGAATTTAAGTTATTAACGGACCTCCCTAATAATTATTTTGACTCCAATTCACTTTTATAAATCGTATGCGAGTGGACAACCTCATTGTCAATACTGACGATTTCGTAATTTACCTCCGGATTTTTAATACTGGTGTTGAATGAGAGTAAACCGAAGGAGCACTTTTCATTATATCCATACAAGGCACCGGGCATGATTTTATGGGTGTGCATATTGGTTAGTTTTGAACTTTCAAATTCGTAAAAATCATATCCCTTTATTCTTTTGATTACCCATACATCTGACCGGTGACGATCGGCTGAGAGTAGAAAAACCCCATTGATCCTTTGCTTTTCGATAGTGGAAAATATTTCCTCCCGTTCTTCAGGATAGCCATCCCACGGATCATGACTGCCGGGCTTACAATCATGAGCCCAGGGGACCGATGATACCAGTACTTTAAAGGTAGCATCCGATGCCTGCAGTTCGTCAAACAGCCATTTTTTTTGCTGAGGACCGAGCATGGTAGGATCTTCTGCGAAAGGATTGGTTCGGTAAAAACGGCAATCCAGCATAAAAAAATCAACGTCAGCAATGGTGAATTTATACCAGCAGCCGGGCCATTGCTCTGTTCCATAAGCCGGATTGTTCCAATTTCTTCGAAACACATCCAACAGGGGCATTTTCCATTCAGGCTTTTCCCTGTAAGGTCCCAGCCAGCAATCATTCAATCCGGCATCATGATCATCCCAGATTGTAAAAACCGGTGTCGATCGTATCAGGCGACGATATTCGGGACGTGATTGGCGCCGATAATAGGTATAATCATGAAAGGCCCCGGGCATCTCCGGCAGATCAATATAGACATTATCCCCAAGTAATAACAAGGCATCAGGTTTTTTGGTCGCTATCGTATCCCACATGCGTTCATGCTGTGGTGTATATCCGGCGCCACCACCAAAGGCTATCTTGAAATTTCCGGGTGTATCTTTAACAGGAAAAGTGGTAAATGATGAGAATTCTGATCCGGGTACTGTTTTCCCATCAACAATAATATCATAGTGATATACCGTCCCTGGCTTTAAATCATTGATTTCAATGGTCTCCGTATAGTCTTTCTCCGCTTTAGTCGTCACCATTCCGGACAGCTGCGATTTTCCTTTATTATCCGCTGCTAAAACACGGACCCTCACCGGTACCTCCTGGAGGGTCCTGACCCAAAAACGGACATTATGATCTGTCATACACCCTAACATGGGACCATGGATAAGCGCCGTGGGATACTTTTTCTTCAAATCCATAAAGGCTGGTGTTGTTGTGAGTGGTTCCAACAGATCTCTCGGTCCGGCAAGAAAACGTTGAAACGGTAGACCCGCGTTCAGAGCCAACCTCATTGTCTCCATCGCTTTATCGGTTTCATTCAACTGACACCAAGCAATCGTTAGCATATAAAACGCTTCAGGATCTTCGGGAATCTGCGCCAGGTGTTCCTGGCATAAGGCAACCGCTTTGTCCGGTTCACCATCAAGGATCGCTAATAATTGCTCTTGTCCCCGTGTTTTATATTGACGATCGGGTGCGGTGGATGAAAACACGCGCCTCGTCCATTTACTGGTGCTGCCATAATACGGATGCTCCGATCCTGCCAGATAAGCATCCGGCGGGGCGAAGGCTTTTTGTCCTTCACGATCCGTAGAACAGCTAAAAAGTAATACTACAAAAAATAAGCAGAACAGAATTTTAGAAACTTTCATTGCTCATTATTCCTCTAAATAGATTATTAATCCATGTTAATTATCTCTCATAAAGCCTCTCTGCGACGGATTCGTGCAACGACATAAAGTATTTTATCCACGGATTTCACGGATTCTCATGGATTTGCACGGATTAAAACTAAAATAATAATAATTTTTAAAAATATTAAAAAACCTTGCGTGCTTTGCGGTTCCTTTGCCTGCCCGCCCACTGGCGTGGCGTTGTTGCGGTTAAGTAATTCGTGTCAGTCTTCGCCTGCCTGCCCGGCTTGCCCGGCGCAGACGTGGCTATGACGGGATCCGGCTTCGACGGATAATCCGTGGATAAATTCTTTTTTGTTTGCAGCCTTGCGCTGCGGTATGAATTGATCAGGCTATTTATTTCACGACCTTCCCATTGTCTCGCTAAAGAAATCACATAAATCCATCACATACATAATTTTGTCATCCGGCACATCGTATTCAATATCAGGCAAACCGACGTCACAGGGTGCTAATTGCCGGGCGATGGTCTCAAAGTCTTTTTTAATTTGTTCATTGCTTTTGTTTTTTAGGTCCGACGAGGTATAGAGACAATTCCTACGGGCCTCAGGAAAAACTTCTCTTACTTTTGACATATCTGATTCTATTCCCATATCGATGTAACCGACTCCGGGAACTTTTTTATAAAGATCGATATATGGTGTGACCGTCCAGGCACAATTATGGATACCGATCGTTTCAAATTGCCCGGCGATTTTCACATCATAAGCCAGCAGGTTATCTGAATATACCACCGGTCCGGCCATATTGATGGTACAATTTGCGATCGTTGCAAAGGTATAGTCGATCCCGTATTCATTCTGTTTTTTATATAATCGTTTGACACCTTCGATATAAGTATCGGATATTACATCAAGTAGTTTATTAGCTAAATGGGGATTGACAAAAAAATCCGTAAAGATCTGATCGCCTCTAAAACGAAAAGCGGTATTCAGGTTGCCCTGCCAGTTAAGATATCCTTTTGCACTGCCGGTCAACCGATATATTTTATCTATTTCATTAAATATGTCCTCGAGAAACGGATGATTGTCCATATTCGGCACAGAAAGAGAATCAATGTCTTTTTCAGCCATCTTCTCCCCGACAGGTATCGGCCATTTATCAGGATAATACGCCAGTGGTCTGCCAAAAATAGAATCCATGATACCAATACCATAAATACCGGTTAATAAATCCGGGGGTTCATCCTCATTAACCCTCCCAATATTATAGCCGGGAAATCTTTTTTTAATTTCATTCTTCATGGATTGATACGATTCAAATCGATAGCCGACGTCTTTATGCCATTTTTCCGAGAAATCAATGTTACAATATTTATGAAACCAGGAAGGATTAAATCCGACTTCGGGTCGCATAAACGGTTCGTTACCATCGGCAATAGTTCTAATCGGTGGCGCACCTAAATTGATATAATATTTTAACGGCCGGATGTTTTTCATTTTACATCCTTTTTTCATTCTTTCATGATACATATACTTCGGACACTCTAATCAATGGGAATGGGCATTTTACCTACTTGTATTTCCTTTTCTGCATTATCGAATCCAATGACCAGATACGGATGATCGGTTTCATCCCCAAATGAATCGGTTTCATAGACGCTGATCTTTTCAAACAAGACGTCGCGGACCCAGCGGTGACCATGACCGACAAATATACCTTTTATCATCTCTTTATGACTTTTTAGAAGTGAAAAGAAGCGGGCCTCCTGATCAGGTATAATTAATGACTTAAAACCAAACCATAACCTAAAATTATCTGATTCGAGCGGATGATGAAAAAATAATATCGTTGGTATTTTTTCACCTAATTCGGATTCGAACCAATCAAGTTGCTTTTCATCAAAATGCTTCTGCAGATAGCACCCGCGCATACTGTTGAGAACAATAAATTTCCATCCCATGTATTTAAAAGCAAAATATGGATCAAAACCTGTCGTTTCCTTCCAAATATTTTCCATCCATAATATTTCATCTTCTTTAAAAGGAGCATCCGAGTCCCTGTCAGAATCGATTTTGTAATCATGATTCCCCATGATAAAATAATAGGGAATGGAAAATCTATCAAATACCTTTACCGCTTTCTTCAGGCGGCTCTCGTTTTCATCCGGATTTCGGGCATCATATGTTCCATAAACGCTGGAGACGACATCACCGGTATTAACAACAAAGGCAATACCGGGAATTTTTCCTGTATTTACCTCGTCAATTAACGTATTCAACCGATCAATCTTTGCCTCATCGTTACTAATGTGTGTATCAGAAATTATCAGGACATGAAAATCACCGGGAGGATATTCGTTACTTATCGAACCGCAGGATAGATTTCCAAGTATTAATACGGTGATAAGATAAGTAAATAATAGAGGCTGATTTCTGCTTATAATCATATATAAACTAGCCCGATTAATTCATAGCACAACCCAAAGCTGCTAACAAATATCAAATGACAATTTCCAAATAACAAATAATAATCAAATTTCAATGTTCTAATGATCCAATTTTATTTGACTGAGTCTTTGAAATTGCGATTTGGAATTTATTTGATATTTGTGATTTGTTATTTGTTATTTTCAAATCTTGGCTATATTCAAAAAGTTTTTCTTTATAATAGCATAGTTCAGAATAGAGATTTTTAATCATTATTCTTCAGATCCTTAAAAATGACCTGCAAGGCCTGATCGGATATTTTATGCTCATGATGACTGGAATCCAGAAAGACATCATAACTGCCCTTTCCCAAATCCTTCACTCTTTTTTTGATGATGTCCTTATATGTTGTATAACCGGTCCCGAAGAAACAACAGGAATCAAATTCATTTAATATTTGTATCTGTCCCCTGTTTTTTCCATAAGAACCAAGAATGTATAATTCAAGGTAATTGGCCACACGGTATAAGTCTGGCGCGTATTGTTCATAATCACCGATTGAATCTTTACCATTGACTTTTGTTACCCGCAGGTAATTAGGATGACTTCCTGCTACCGGATAACTCCGATCAATTCTCGGATCGATTGCTGCACATAACGTTGTTGTCCATCCTCCCCCGGATATGCCGGTCATGATAATTTTCTTAAAATGGAATTTTTCGAGATAATTGACCACACAGACGACAGGATCGATAAAATACCTTACCGGATGTCCGGATCTGGGAGTCAGGTAGCAAAACCAATCATGCTTAGAAATGATCATTTTCCCAAATCTTTTTAGAGTTACAGTCGGTGTGCTATTCATTCCCTTTGCCGGCATTGACAGACCAATCACATCATAGCCTTTTTCCAGAAAAGCACTAATGGTTTTTCGGCCCAGGGAAAACTTTCCATTATGTCCCTGATGATAAATAACCGCCTGGTTATTAGAACGGAGGGGAATGAAATGATAGGCAATACTGTTTAAGCCCCAATCCATTTCTATCGTCAGTTTATCAATACTTTTCAAATTAGGCATCGCATCAAAATCAGGATCACTAATCGAGCGCTCGACATCATCCGGCTGCTTCTTGAAAGGGAATCCTTCCGGACCAAATAATGCATTTATGAAGTCGTTTCTCTTTTTAACCGCATCATCTTCATTCTGAATTTCAATGATGGACGAAATATCGAATTCAAGGCCGGAGGAAAATGGAATCTTACGGGATAGTTTGTCAATAAAAACCTCTGGTCTTCGTTGCCCTAATTTTTTATTATTTTGTAAACCAACATCTATTTCAGAGTAGTAGATACCCTCTTTATCTTTAATATTTAAAATGACTTCTCCCTTGGCATCGATTACCAATGTCTGAAGCGGATGGGTGAATATGAGCGGCACCTGATTGTCCTTTGCCCTGGTTCTGAGCATTGTATCATTCCATTCACCGCGGGAACCATAGGACGGATTGAAAATCACCCGCGCACCATCAAGAACCAGAGCACCGGCCACTTCCGGAATCTGACGCTCGAAGCAAATCATCATCCCGAATCTGCCATAATCCGTATCAAATGCTTTTACTTCATCACCAGGATGATAAAAGGGCGGCTCAAAATAAGGCTGGGCCATGTGTGTTTTGTGATGAATATGGAGTATTTTACCCTTGGAATTGATCCAGGCAACGCTGTTATAAAGGGTCTCATCATCCCGCTCCAGAAACCCGAGAATTAAATCAATATTTAATTCCTTAGCCAAATTCATACTATGGGTCACACTCGGCCCATCCCGAGGTTCGGCAATTTCGAAGAATTCTTTTTCCAGTGACTGACGATTATCAGATTTTCGTAGAACATCGATCAAATATCCTTCCAGGGCGCCCTCGGCAGTAACAATGATTTTAGCCTCATTGGCCGCTGCTTCCCGGGTCATGGTTTCAATCTTTTCAAGATTAATTTTTTTGTCCCATTTCACAGGTACAAAAGATAAACTGGCAATTTTTACTGTAGAAACTTCCTTATTTTCGTTGGATTGGCTGTTTACCTGTTGCACCAATGACAGACAAAAGAACAGGATCATTATGATCATCGATTTATTCATTTTAATCCCCTTAAACTTCATGGTAGTGTCAAAAATTAGATGAACACTGAACGGGTTTCATATTTATTATTCCCTTACAGGGAATATATTTTGTTGGTTCATTCCACCCAGGGCATTGCCCTGGGCTTTGATATTTTTCTCCTTCGGAGAAATTTAATATTACTATATTCTGATAATTATAGATTGGTAATGATCAATACGTCCTGCTTTTTATTAATTTAGCTTTCCATCAATAAAATTAACCTCAGAGATTAAATTGCCTTCATTATCCCAACGCCGTGCCACACCATTGCAGCGCATATTTCTCCAGGTTGATTGTGCTTTCTTTTCTCCATTTTCCCACCATTGGGTCCACTGTGATACATCAATTTTCTCATGAATCCACTGCCAATCGAGAATACCATCGGGGGTCCAGTGACGCTCTTCCCCATATTTTCTTCCGAGATCAAACATCGCTTCCCATTGTTTTTGCCCGCTTTCGTAATACCAGATTTCTTTACCATGTAACAGGAAACGACCATCATCGGCTACACCACCAGTATATTCTATTCGGATTTTTCCATTTGGATATTTTTCAATATAAGTATTGATATTACTAATTTTCTCCGCCGACGATTTCATTAATTCTTCTTCTGACAATTCTTCTCTTTCTCTATCTAAAATCCAGGCTTCATTCAGGGCAAAATGGAGGCAGGGATGATTCATGGTGGTAATCAAATGAATGATTCCGTTGGGTGCCTGACGGGCGACAGAATAACCCAGCGTATTTCCCCAGGGTTTATCCGATTCATGTAATTGTGTTCCCGGAAGTTTTTTTATCCACCATGTTTTACCTTCGTCTTCAGATAAAGCGACAAATGCCCCTTTTTCCTTAATATTCGCCGGCTGTTCACCCCCCCTTTTCTGAAAGTCACCAGCAAAAAAAAGCCTGCCACTGTTTAGTCGTATAATCGTTGGCCGTTGATTTGATGCATAAGCCGGAAAAACGGTTTTACTGACCACCCAACTTTCACCACCATCCCGGGAAACCGATTGTGGCATATATCCATCCACGGACGTGTTTTTTCCTCCCATACCGAGAATACTACCATCATTCAGAGGCACGAAGGTCGTATGGCGTCCCCCGCTGCGTCCACCCGGATCCACCCAGGTTTTACCATTATCCGAACTGCGCCATAAAACCGATCGCCCTCCCTTGCCATCACTCGAAACATAAATTGTTCCCGTATGATCACGAAAGGCCGTATTTATCGGCTGCCGGGAGTGAGGGCCCACATTACCTTTGAAAACAGGGAAACGGACCTCACCAAAAGAGGCACCGTTATCGGTTGAAGAAGTCCATTGAAATGGGAAGGCACTGTTAAGTCGCGGATTACCCCAGAACAAATTTAATCTTCCCTCATCATTCCAAAGTAAAGGGGCATGATCGTTGATATCGGGGAAATCAATAAACGGAGAGGGCATATCCCATTGATCTGCTCCAAAGCGCAGTCTCGAAGCAATCAGTGAAACTCCTGGTTCATATTCATGATAGGACGTGTAGATTACCAGAAGAACGTCTCCATTCGAACATACTTCCAATGCCGGACTATGATTGTGTCCTCTAAAGGAAGGGTGAAATCCGGCAGCATCAATGGATTTTCTGTCACTATTATCCAGGGGAATGGGCAGCAGATATCGTTTTCGAAAAAAGGGATTATGAGGATCAGGACCGCGATTGACCTCCGCTGCCTGTTGCTTAACACCTTGTTGAACAAACGGAACCGTTAGATTAAGTGGCAAGGTTTCCGGCATCGAGGCTTGAACAACACGAAATCCGACAGGAAATATTACTGCCTTTTCAGAACTCTCAGTTGCCAGGATTTGTTTTATTTTTTGCTTATCCCCGGCATTATGCCATAAGGCATCCGGAGTAACAGGAAATTTTTCTTTCCCTTCCCAGCGCCAATAGACATGCATATAAGAGTCACCACCTTCTTGGTAATAAGATAAAACAATTGGATAGTTTTTACCCTTACTCAAATTTATATTACCAGAGCGTGTTTTATTTGGCCCCCAACCATCGATGATTATCTCTCCGTTTATTCCCAGGATTAATCCATTATCTGCCTCAGCTTCAAAAATCACTTCCCCCGTATAGGGAGAGGTGATGTATCCCTGCCATTGGGCTGACCAGCCATTTTGGTCACTCCACTTCAACTTGTCTGAATCCAGATTAGAAATCAGCGATTCTTCACTCGGGAGAGTCATGGCAGCATCACTAAAGGATACACCGACTAATCCAGATTGAAGGTTTTTGTTATTATAGATAGTTGTTTTGCTTTCTTTTTCAAGTTCTGAGGAACTAAATCTCGAAAAGGCCGGCGCGATCGCCGCTCTGTTTCCTGATCGTGCATAATATTCAGCTGGATGATCATAAGCCTTTACTAAATTGTCAGGAAGCCCGCCACGTACGATGCGTGCCATCCCGTTCCGGGGGCCTACAGGATCCGTCTGATCTATATAAGGATAGGGTCCATACCAGTCGAAGCACCATTCCAGGACACCGGTATGCATATTCTGAACACCCCAGGGATTATGCGTCTCAGGGTCGGGTGGATGATCCCCGGAAGAAAATGGCGTCGTTGTACCTGCCCGGCAGACATATTCCCATTCCGCCTCGGTTGGCAAACGATAATTCTTTCCTTCTTTATCACTCAACCATTGGCAAAATGCCTGAGCATCATACCAACTAATCCCTCTCGCATAGGGAGAGGGCTCTAAAGGAACTTTATAATCAGGGCGGAACTGCTGATATTGCTTGATCGTAATTTCAGTTTGGGAGATATGAAAAGGTTGAGTGATAGCGACCAAACGGGCTGGTATTTCATCCCAGGACCCCTGACCATTTTGATCACCCATCATAAAAGTACCGGGCTCGATCTTAATCATTTCCATTCCCAGAGAATTGGCCGAGGATTTCCAGGTTGGTTGTGTTTGGCAGGCGGGTGAGATCACCAGGAAACCACCAAGAATTAAGAGAATTAGACTTTTCTTCAT
>CAZBBC010000167.1:5376-9438 GCA_964489835.1 uncultured Calditrichota bacterium | reverse complement strand
TTCCCAGTTCCGAATTCCTAATCTTATATACCTTATACCCTATACCCTATACCCATTGGGCATAGCAGGCCATGCCTCTACATTCATATATCGGTTAATGAAATAGAATCCCTGCCGGGATTTCTTGTTTATCGACTCCCGGGCCCTGGTAACGGACGATAAGGCCTAGTTTATTCATCGTCTGGAAATAGGTAACCATTATCGAATGATACCCTGTTTTCAGGGCGATCTGTCCGCTCTTTTCTTCCATGCCGTGCGGTCCGTCATTATTGACTACTTCTTTTTCCCCGATGAATAATTTACTCCCGTCATTGGATTCCGTATAAAAAGTATAGATCCCATCAGCCGGCACTTTGATGATTCCTTCAAATTTTAACCCGATCCGTTCGTCCCGCCGCCTTTTGCTAAGATCAAAGGTCGCTGTGATCCCTTTATCCAACGCCGGGATCGTATTAAAATCCGGCACCTGATTCCACAAACCTTCATAATAGTGATAGGTTAATCCATTTTCCGGATTTTCCGGAATTTTTTCCGCAGGACGAAAAGTTGCCTTAGTGAATAATGTACGCACCAAACCGCTGCGATTACCGGCCGTATCAAACGACCGGGCCTTGAGTTCGCTGGTTTCGGTTACGATAATTTTTTCCTTATAGACGGGAGACATCGCGGTCGGCTCGCTGCCGTCCAGGGTATAATGAATATTCTCCCCTTTGCGATTGCTCAGTGTTACCGATAGCTCGTCTAAAAATAAAGCACCCGCGGAATGGATAACCGGTATCGAAACCATGGCATCGCTGTGGATTTTCCGGGCCTGATCCATTTTCAGTTTGATAACCTCCCGGTCATAGGTCATCCAACCGTTGGTTTCGGTTTCCACATCGGTGGTTTGTGTATAAACGACGGCACTCAATCCCGGATTGTCCTTCAGATTCCAGACCTGCTCATAGAGTTCTTCATACCGTGTATTCAATTCTGCAAAGGTCGATAAATTCTGATAGCCCCAGTTTTCCGATGTCCAGGTATGCCCTTTTACCGGCAGACCGAGTCCGCCGAATTCACCCAGAACCGCCGCCCGGTTTTCCTCTGGCATCGGTGCCGCCGGACCCGGGTATTTATGGATATCAATAACATCTCCAACCCCTTTGTCCGTCCAGCCACTGGCATTATTCACCAGACGGTGGGGATCCATTGCTTTTACCATGGCCGTCAGCCGTTCGGTATCATACTGTCCCCAGCCCTCGTTAAAGACCACCCACATGATAATCGAGGGATGATTGTATAATTCAGCGATCATCTGTTTTAATTCGGTTTCAAATTGTTCCTGATAGTCAGGGTTTTTCCGCTGTTCATAATCTTTGGAATGGACACTGGGCATATCCTGCCAGACCAGCATCCCTAAGCGATCGCACCAGTAATACCAGCGCTGCGGCTCGATCTTGACATGCTTGCGGATCATATTAAATCCGAGATCTTTCGCTACCTCGATATCGTATTTCAGCGCTTCATCGCTGGGGGCAGTATACAAACCGTCCGGCCAGTACCCCTGGTCCAGCGGTCCTTTTTGAAACACAAATTCATTATTCAGCATCAGGCGGGTGATACCTTTGGTATCTTTCCCCAGGCTGATCTTACGCAGGGCGAAGTAACTGCTCACCCGGTCTAATTCATCAGTGCCGTCGAGTAAACGGACCTGAAGGTCATACAGCGACGGTGCCTCCGGCGACCATAACCGGGCATCCGGCACCGCAACGGTGATGGATTCTCCAACCGCTCCTTCCCCTTGGCCGAGTACCTTTCCCCTATCCGAGGCGGTGACCCGTATTCGATAGCCGTTGGATGGCTCCGGGCAACGGGCGCTGATCTGTATGCTATTTTGATCAGCATCCGGAATAATGGTCAGACCCTCGATATGGGCAGCATTGACCGGTTCCAGCCAGACGGTTTGCCAGATACCAGTCACTGACGTATAATAAATACCATTTGGTTCATCCACCTGTTTTCCCCGGGGGTAGAGACCGTCATCGGTCGGGTCAAAGACACCGACGATCAACGCCTGTTCACCTCCGGATTTCAGATAGGCCGTTATATCGAAAGAAAAGGCATCGTATCCGCCGCGGTGCCGGCCGGCTTCCTGTCCGTTGACAAAGACGACCGCCTCCCAGTCCACCGCACCAAAATGAAGAATAATATTTTTATCTTCCCATGTTTTCGGGATGGAAAACGTTCTCCGGTACCAGGCGTATTTTGTTTTTTCCATGATACCGGACAGGGCTGATTCGATGGGAAAGGGTACCAGGATCTTTCTACGCAGATTTTTGCCAGGAGGTGGATGTTGGATATCTTCCGATTTGCTGAACTGCCACAGCCCGTTCAGGTTTTGCCATTCACTGCGAACCAGTTGCGGTCGCGGATATTCGGCATGGACATTGGCCGGGGTGATATCTTTTGCCCAGTGGGTCATCAGGGAGGCTTTTTTAGGGGCCCAGGAAATGTCCGGCTGACACTGACTCAGACTGAGCATGGCTACACCGGCAACCAGCCCGAGAGTCATTCTTAAATAAACAATTGTTTCCATCATCCATCCTTTTTTTACCACAAAGGTCACAAAGAAGGTACAATAAATCAACAATTTAATTCCCCCTTAAAAAAGGGGGTTAGGGGGTTGTAAAAATGAGTGCACAACTTAATACAAAAGAACAAATAAAAAACCACGAAGCAGATCCTTCGACCTTACGGTTTTCAGGACAGGCTCCTCACACGAAGATCACGAAGTTTTTTATTAACTTTTTTAATCTTGTTCTCTGAGGATGACTTGTGATTAACATATCAAATTTTTTATAATAGTACCGACAAGTAAAAAGTTCCCTACGGGATGACACACTACGATTTTACGTTTGACGTTTGACGGTTCACTTTTCATTTTTCATTTTTCATTTTTCATTATGAGAATTCTTCGTGCACTTCGTGCGCTTCGTGGTTAAGTCCAAATGGATCATTTTTGCACGGCCACCAAATGGCCGGTATTGACCCGGGCCACTGTTTTTAAAAATTCATGGCGGACGATCGTAAAATTTCTCTCTTTTAAAAAACCAGCCAGGTGATAGCTGTTCAGACGCTCATCTTTCAGATCATGAAATTCGACAGAGATGGTTTTAATTTTTGCACAGGTGGCTTCATCCAGCCCGAGCAAAGATTCGTACTCGGCGCCCTCACAATCCATCTTTAGGAAATCGATCGTATTTAATCCGAGTTCGGTGATGATATCGGCAATGGCCAGCGTCTCCACTTCCTCAAAACCGACAGTGTCTTTATGCAGGATATCACCGTATCCCGGGTATATGGAATGATTCTTATCATCGAGCAGGTATAGTTTTAACCGTCCCTTTTTTGCAGCCACACCTTTGTTTAGGGGAATCACATTTTCCACATGGTTCAGTTCCAGATTTTTTATCAGCGCCTGATAGTTCTTTTGGGAGGGTTCCAGGGCAATAATTTTGCTGTTAGGATGGGTATTCCGATGGGCGAATAAACTAAAAAATCCTTTGTGAGCCCCGACATCTACAATCGTACATTGCTGGTAAAAAGGAAAATAATCAGCGTAGACCCGGTCGCAAAATATTTCCCGGATAATCGCCGTATCATCGCTATCCGGGGAATGGTGGAGGGTGATCTGCCAGTTCTCCAGTATTTTCTGCCCAATGCGCCTGGCTTGTATCCCGGCAGAGGTTTTCAGCAGCCTGGACAGCAGACCCATGATAAATTCCTGAAACGTATTAATAACAATACCCTTTTTGTTATATTCTAAGAGATTAGTTTGGAACTTGGAACTTGGAACTTGGAATTAGATACTTCTTGTCATCCCGTGGGGATCTTTTACCGTGTCGGCAGGGTACTTTCACCTAAGAAGATCCTTCTCAGTCGCGGCTGACACTAAGGTCACCAAGAATGTGTTACATGTATTTTAACCACGAAACAGATCCTTCGACCTTACGGTCTTCAGGACAGGCTCCGACCACGAAGTTTTTTTATACAAAATACAAAATAATTTTAATTACGAATTAC
>CAZBBC010000167.1:0-5276 GCA_964489835.1 uncultured Calditrichota bacterium | reverse complement strand
CATTTCCCTTATACCTTATACCCTATACCCATTGGGCATGGCAATGCGCCTCTACACGCTTTCTGCTTTAAAATTTCCGTTGTTGGGATTCCGTGTAAAACTCAATATACCCGCAGTCCTCACATTTATAGGCAAAGACGCCGCCAAATTTTTTATCATCGACCGCTTTCCAATTGACATAGTCAAAAAAATCTCGTTCCACCACAGGTTTCTTATGGGGGGTATACAATCGTCCTTTTCTCATCTCGCCCGTACACTTGGGGCAATTTTTTACATCTGACATAGATAGCATCCTTTATTTTATTTATGTTTAGTCTTTTTTGCCGGTGGGATATTTATAGAACGCGGATGACACAGATTACACTGATTCTCACGGATTTTTTTATAATATACTTTTTAAATCGTGATAATTCGTGGACAGAAAAGATTTCTCGTCCGGCCAGCCGGACTCGAAATGACAAACGTTGACTCACTGCTTTCTGCTTTCTGCTTTCTGCTTTCCTATAACTCCCTTGCACTTTATGGTCTTCGCGTGCTTCGTGGTTTATCATTCGTCCCCGTGGCGTCTTTCCATACCGGTCCGGCGATCCATTTTATACTTTTCATACATATAATTCAAATACTTATTTTTGTAGATGTCCAGTAATTTATCCAGCAAGACACCCATACCGTATTGAGATTTCAGATTGATATGTACTTCATCAATGGTATCTAAAACTTCTCCTTCCTCGGTGAGAATTTGAATTTTCATTTATATATCCTTTCCTCGCGGAACATTATTATCTGCATTTTAGGAGGAGGTCAACAGATTCTCACTCCTGCTTATTCATAGCACAACCCTGGACTATAAACAAATATCAAATGACAAATAACAAAAACCAAATAATGACCAAATTTTTGAAATTGTGATTTGGAATTTATTTGCTATTTGCTATTTGTTATTTGTTATTTACCTCGGTGGTTATCAATTATTTCGACCAATAACTAGAATAATTTAAGTATAAATATATATTTAATCCGCTGGAAATGCAAAAATGCCGTAGTAATCAATCTTGCTGATTATGGGATTATATTTAAACACAAAGAATCACGCCGGTAGGCGGATCCGCCCGCCGGCGGACACTAAGAAGGCACAAAGTTCACAAAGAAAATATATATATTTAACCACGAAGCACGCGAAGATCACGAAGCAAATTAGGAATTTACTAAATTATTGGCTGTCATCACATAGGGATCTTCTAATGTGTTGGTGCTATTATAAAAAAGGCCTTAAAATAATTTGTTAGAAATTCCCCGCGAAGCGGAACGAAAAGAATTTTTTACTGTTTGAGCGTAGCGAGTTTAAAAAATTCAGTGAAGCGAGCGGCAGAATTTCTCCCATTTATTTTTCAGCCTTGTCCCGACTTAGATTTTCTAAGTTCAGTGAAACTGAACATAAGAAAATCTTGATCGGGATGGTTCTTTTGTATCAAGTCGTAGATCCGGCTCTGACGGGACAAAAGAACAAATAAAAATACTTTGCGTCATTGCGGTTAAGTAATCCGTGTTAATCCGGCCTGCCCCGTTTTACGGGGGTAATTCGTGGACTTCTTTTCTTTTTTTGCAGCCCTGAGCCGGGCTATGCTATTGCAGCCGAGAACTTTGTTTCTTTGGCAAAAATTTTAAAAACTTTTATCCACGGATTTTCACGGATTAATTTCTTTTTATCCTTGGATTATCCTTCTAAGCTGGATCCCGTCATAGCCACGTCTTCGCCACGTCTGCGCCGGGCAAGCCGGGCAGGCCGGGCAGGCAGGTTATATTCAAAAATTATTGAAGCATTTTAAAAAAGATAATCCCAAAACTTTTTCCTTGACTTATCGTTAATATAGGTGTATACTTTACCAGGTTTTCAAGTAAATCCCTGTGCGTGGGGCTCCCTTTGGTTCCTCTATATAGCGTACAGGGTTTTGTTTTTTTATGGGAATAATGGATTTTCCTCTATATAGCTCCGGAAATTATCATTAAGGAATCTGTTTGTCTCCCGGCGTGAGGCAATTAATTTTATCGGTTCGTCCAGGGGAATTAGTCCCTTTGTACGAATCCTGTCAATGAGAATATTTGCAACGTAATTATATAAAACATGCTTCTCATCGTGTAACTTGGTATATACCTTTTTCTTATTCAAGCAAATAGAAAGTATCGATATATCTTTCTGGGCCAGTTCACTTAAAACTATTACCCTGGTCTTTTGTGTTTCTTTATGGGCGTGTAATACTCCGCCGTGTTTTTTTATTGCCCTCTTAGAGAATCCGGCAAATATATTTTTTATAACCTTTTCGACTGGTCGTTTTTTATGAACAAACAGAAATGTAACGACAAAATACTGTGATGTTTTTTTCTTACTAAAATCGAATCCCAGGTCTCCGCTTTCATCTAAAAATATATATGCCATAAACAATAATATTTTTAATATTGCTATGTTCAAAATTTGAACATAGTGAACTTAATTGGAAAATTCCGGGCGCTTCCGGACAGGGGCTTTATCTCCCTTTTCACTTTCCGTTAATTTAATAAAACTGCCCGAAGTGAACTGGCAATTGAACCGCCGATGTAATAGGGGATAGCGAGTGCTTCAAGTGTTTTTATAACGGGATGTACCGCTCCTATTATATCAGGATTGTTCATGATCTGTTTTTTCTAAATATTTACGAAGACGATCAGCTAAATCTTTTCCATAGTGGTGGGAGACGAAAAGTAAATTCCTGCTCGTCTAAACTTTTATTGGCTCTTGCCAGGGCACGTTTAGATAATTTTATTATAGTTTGAGATAGTGAGCGAACCTGAGATAATTTCTATGCCGGACTTGCTTTACGAAGTAAAGAAATTAAAACTTTTTCCGCATCCGGATGTGTGTCACTGGATTGAGTGGTCATATTTAAGTAAGCCTATGAGGTTTGAATATATGTAACTGCAATTCTTTGATTGGTTTAAAATGTTTGGCATTACTTGTTACAAGAATCATATTATTTTCAACGGCAGTCGCGGCAATAATCGCATCACCGGCTCTTAAATGTGAAGATAAAGTATACTCTTCAACATAAATAGAAGCCCGGTGTCCGATATTTTCAGTCAACGGCAAAACAATAAAATTATATTCGTTTAGAAATTCTTTAATATATTTATGCTGACTCTTATTCTCTGCACATTGGAGCAATTCCATATATGACTGTATCGATAAATATCTTTGCGGTGATTTATCAATCAGATCGGCGGCTTGCTCGTTTTTCCGTTGTACCCAAATAAAAATATCCGTATCAAATATCATGGTAGCGGCTTTGTCTTAAATCATCCATTTCCTGTGCAACTGATTTTTTATTGTTCTCGTACATTCCAAAGAAACGATGGTCACGAACTTTCTTGTTTTTCTTATTTAAGATGGGTGATATGATTCCTTTAATTTTTCCGTGATAAAGAATGGTTATTTTTTCATTTCTGTCTAAGGCTTTTAAAATATCATTCATTTTATATCTTAAATCAACGATCGAGGCTTTCATTTATTTCTCCATATATGTATAGTGGCAATATACATAAGTAAATGGGGCAAGGCAAGAAGAAAAATGGGTGATGGGGATTGGGAATTGGTAATTGGCCCCGATAAAAACGTTTCCCTCCGGTCAACGAATCGGGATGAAATCCTCCAGGATTTCATAATTAGGAACTGGCTAAATCATGGATGATTTAGTCCGGGTAAGTCGTCCGGAGGACGACATCTTTTAGCGGGAGAACTGGGAATTTGTAATTGGTAATTGGTAATTGGTAATTTGAATATATGATCAAAGAGTAAATGAAAAACAAAGATCACACATGATAGGTATACCGGTTTAATCGTTTTTGACAGCGGATATTGGAAAAAACCGGCTCGATGGTTACAATCCTCTTGACTTTTAGTTATGGATTATTTAAAGTATTACGAATTGTAATACCGGAGAAGAAAAATGGCTACAACAAAAATCGCAATATCAATAGATAAACAATTAGTGCAAAAGCTAGATCGAATGGTTCATAACCGTATTTTTCCCAATCGTAGTAGGGCTATTCAGCAAGCCGTAGAAGAAAAAATTCTTCGTATCGATAAAAATCGTTTAGTTCGTGAATGTGCCAAGCTGGATCCAACTTTCGAGAAACATTTGGCAAATGAGGATTTATCACAAGATTTGGAAAAATGGCCAGAATATTAAGAGGAAATATTTACTGGGCGAACCTCGATCCTACTTTTGGTAAAGAACAGTCAGGTCATCGACCAGTTTTAATACTTAGCCATGATATTTTTAACGACCGCTCAGGCACAGTAATCGCCTTAGCCATTACCAGTCAAGAACAAAAAGCCGGTTTTCCCCTTACCTTTGAGTTGGAGTCTAAAAACCTTCCTAAAAGATCTTGGATAAAAATAAGTCAAATCAGAACACTTTCCACTGAGCGTATTGGGAAAAAACTTGGACAGGTTTCTCAAGAAGAACTTGATCAAATAATAGAGGGATTAAACGAAATAATTAGTGCCTGATCCCCCTGAATGCAAATTCCCCACTTTATATCGACTTTTCGGTTTGTTTTTTTCGAACGTTGGAAATATAAGATCTGAGCACAGCATTTATTTTAGTCTGATAACCCCGACCAAATTGCTTGAACCAGGAGATAATATCATCATCGAGACGAATAGAAAGATGTGTTTTTTTTGCAGGGAAAAGAACTTGAGCATCACTCCAGAACTCTTCATCAGTTTCAGGAATATCCGAGTAATCGATATCATTATCTGATATTTTTTTTATTTTCCTATAATTTGATTTACTTAGATTGTTCATTATATATTTTCCTCTCAATTTTATTTGCTTTACGGATTGAGATTATTCTGATATTAATTTGATTCTTTGTGCTATCCCACTCTATAGCCATACATTAATATACACAATTATATATACAACTCAAATGGGAATATGTTTCCAAAATACTCAGAATTGGGAATTGGGAAGAGAGAGGAGCGTGGAGCGAAGAGCGTGGAGCGTGTGGCGTAGAGCGTGGAGCGAAGAGCGTAGAGCGTTTTAGGTCAAATGTCAGTGATTTCAATTTTTACCATTAAAAAAACGGCCTTAAAATAATTTGTTAGAAATTCCCCGCGAAGCGGAACGACTAAAATTTATATGGTTTAAGCACAGATTTAGAAGGCACAAAAGGAATAGGCGAATTTTCGTTCGAGCAACTCAATGCTACACCTACTACTGAACGTTAGCGAGTTTAAA
>CAZBBC010000166.1:0-9478 GCA_964489835.1 uncultured Calditrichota bacterium | reverse complement strand
GAGCCCCTTCTCTTTTCAAGAGAAGGGGTTTGGGGATGAGTTTTTTAATTATAAATTGAATCAATTTTTCATTTGTCATTGGGATTTTGGTATTGGACATTTCTTTACTATTGTAACAAAACCATCGGAACCAAATTAACCGGCAGTAACAGCCCGCGTCATCCGAAATATAATATCCATCATATAATCTCCCAGATTTGGACCGAACCAGGCCATGGTACGTGACTCATACTCGTCAAGATAGAAATATTTTCGTGGTATGACGTATCCCACATATGCACCGTTAAAACTCGAAACAATCGATTTATACCCCATGCGATGCAATGAATTCTTTAAATCCAGAGCATATTCACCGCTAAAATCACAAGGTGTTGTCACCCAGACCAAATCACTAATTCTGGCTGCTTGTAAAAACACATGACGTGATAACGGCAAGAGACTTTCACTCAGAGCCGATGAGAGATGCAGATTTGCGCTGAGACGTAGGTGATAGTCTGGAAGATCTATCTTGCAAGTCAGATAGGAAAGGATAATTCTTTCCTGATACGCCATTGAATTCATAAACTTAATCACACTATCTGCTAAGGCTTCGCCGATATATTGAGCCTTTTCAAAATTATTACCCTTTCCGACAGGCCCATGACTACCGACAGTTCCGGCAAAAAAAACAGCCATATCTGTGACATCCGCTTCCAATTTTCTTTGCCAGTATCCGGGATATCCGGCGCTGAATTTCATATTGGAATGCCTTACCGTTGTCGCATGGGCAGAAAATGCGCCGATAATAGCTCGTTTGCCCTCATATTGCTCTACAGCCAGGAAAGTAAATTCACTATTTACCCTCCCCATTTTGCCTACCAGACGATTTTTTACGAATTCGTGGGCGAAAAAGCTTCCGGTGCCAGCCCGAGCAGGCCGGGTATCAGCATAGGCTGACAGGATACATTCTGTTATTTTTAATATAAGCCAAGAACGTACTTTAGGATTTTCTTCTCCAGCAAATTCAGCGCCGACTATTCCACCGGCCCAGCCGCCCACAGAAGAATGGGTATGTGTGGCGGAAAAAAATATTTGTTCTCTTTTAATTCCTTTTTCCTTTTCTACCAGAATACCGACACTATCTGCTACTTCCGGAGGTATTATTAATAAATCCGCACCAACAAGAACGATTAAATGATTACCCACGCGTAATACTACTGCTTTGACAAACAAGCTATCATGAATTCCCTCGGCAGGACATCCATCCCGGTCGCCATAACCGGCCAGAGGTATCGAGGTGAAGGTACCGTTCTGAAAATCATCCCTGGGTGCATTTATACTTGGTGTTATATTTATTTTTGCAAATCCGCTTTGCAACTGTCCGGATACATTTTCTGTTTGCATAAGCGCTTTGTCAAGTCTGATTCTGGTTCTGTTGAAATAATCTGTCTCAAAATATGGTGTATGATCAACAGATCCCGTTGCTACATAGATTAATAAACAGATCAATACCGCTAATCCAGTAAAGATCCATAAGATTTTCTTCATCCACCTTTTCCTCCTAATTAAAAAAAAATTTAGTTATTGATTTGTTCTAAATCCATTAATTTTGGGGAATGTTTATTTAACCTGATCTATTCATACCGCAGCCGTTGGCTGCAAACAAATTAAAGACAAAAGAAAAAAGACAAAAAAATTTATTAACCACGGATTTCACAGATTTTCACAGAATATCAATTAACCACCGAGAACACTGCAAATAATTAATTATTATAAAATTCGGTGTTTTTCAGTGCCTTCGGTGGTTAATAAAATTATTGCTTTCGTTGCGGCGCTGCGAGAAATAAGTCAACAAGCTGGATTATGATTGCAGCAAAAGAATGTCACATTTTCTAAGCGGGAGGTTTAAATACAAGTCAAATATTTAAAGTAAAGATATAAATTAAAACTCGCTATTTTTGAATATATCCATTGCCAGTTGAATATTATCCACTTCCATTATAATAATTCCTTGTTTTTCTTTCTCACCAATCGCACCATAGAGATGGTTAATATTTATCCCGGCATTGGCCAATTTATTTGTAATCTCCATTAATTTTCCGGGTTTATTTGGCAGATCAATACGGAGTACATCCCTCAATTCAACTGGATATCCATTTTCCTGAATAGCTTCCATAGCAGCATCCGGATCGGAGACATGAAGTCTGGCCGTATCAATAAACAACCCAATACCATAAATTGAAATATTTTTTTTCTTTAAAACTCTGGTTAAATCTGCGATTGTTCCCGGCCGATCATCGAGGACAACAAAAATTTCAGATATTTTTTTCATTTAGTTACTCTCCAGTTTTTGCATAAACCAGAATTCAGCCATATCACTGATTTCTTGCTTTCTATCATCCAAAATATTGAGAAACTCTACACCTAGTCCTATTGTTTTATTTAGCTCATCTTCGGTAATCCATTTAACTTCCGTATCAACATTCACAATGACTTGAGAAGAGCCAGATCCTCTTATCTCACTGAGCACCAGGCGATCACCTTCCATAATTCTGTTTTTCAGGATAGGTTTGAACAATAGCTTTACTCCCCCGGCACTCATATCCATTACCATCGCTTCAATGGGAGAACCATCCGTTCCAGGCGGATTAAACACACCAACAATCCCATCTTCAACGGTAAATAAAACACGTTTAAATTTTCTTCTTTCATCTGGTGACATAGCAATGGCTCCGATCTTTTATCATGGTTAGACTCTTTGGTGCGATATCTGAAAGTCTATCTTTAATATTTGAATATCGATCAAGGAATAACGAATCCTGATTTTTGAGGTTACTTTGTGTTTACTTCTCCAATAAAAATTCGTTAATCGATATTCATTATTCAAATTTCATATATTTTTGGTTGGTATTTAAGTACAAATTCAAATTATGTGAACCTTAGTCCCCAACAATAAACTAAGCATAGAAAGTGAAAATCAAATCTGTAATCTGCCTTTTGATCCCAACTATTTATAATCACTCATCAGAATGCTGAGTGGTTTTAAGCCTGAAATATTTTCAAGTATAATTTTTATCAAAACGGCTAATGGTACGGCAAGAATCATCCCGATAATGCCCCATGCATAGCCCCAGAACAGAAGCGAAAACAGGACGACCACAGGACTGATACCCATACTCTGCCCCAAAATTTTCGGCTCAAGAACACTACCAACCAAAAATTGAATGGTAAATAAAATAATTCCAATCCATACAGCGATCATCACATTATCAAATTGAATAAGTGAAAATGTGATAGGAA
The DNA here is from genome assembly GCA_964489835.1 of uncultured Calditrichota bacterium. Lineage (GTDB taxonomy): Bacteria > Calditrichota > Calditrichia > JAJRVZ01 > JAJRVZ01 > CAZBBC01. The sequence continues at coordinate 6,199 of CAZBBC010000166.1, read as the reverse complement.
AAACGGTGGCAATAAAAGAACCTATATTTGGAATAAAATTTAAAAGAAAAGTAAGAAATCCCCAAATAAATGCAAACTCAACATTAAACAACCACAAGGTAATAGTAACCAAAACAGCGGTTAATAGACTGATCAGGGTTTTCGTGATAATATATTTATTTATCTGTTTATTTATTTTTTTTACAATCGTTTTTACTTTTAAAGACATTTCAGAGTCAAAGGCAACATCCAGTTTATGAATCATTTTGTTTCGACCGATGAGTAAAAACAACAAATATAAAAGTACAAGAAAGGTTTCTGAAAGAATCGAACTAATGGAACCTAAAATGGCGGTAACAATATCTTTGATTGAAATATTCTCTAAAATAGCGGAAATCGTTGGAAATTGAGTCGATTCATTCCCAAATCTAACGGCCCCACTGGCAAGACTAAGACCATCCAGTATTTTTGTCAGAATAGATTTGAATCGCTCTTCATATTGATTAATATTCGCCAGGAATGACTTAATGTTAAGATTGATTAATTGGGCAATAAGAAACAGAACGAAAAAAGTCGCGGTTAGTACCAGAATAATTGATATAATTTCAGGAATATGTCTTTTTTCGAAGAATAAAATAATTGGATTTAAAATAAAACTGATAATCAGGGCAAGCACAAGCGGAACGATAACCGATCTCATCTCAAGGAGAACAAATCCGGCAAGAATTACACAGATGATTCCGACCAGAAAAGTCAATGTTTTTATATAGCTGGTCAGTTTTGGATTATTATCTAATTCTTTTGCCATATGAACAATATATACGGGATAAAAGAGAATAAACCTCTGTTTTATTTACTTACCGATAAAAACGAGTTTTTTTCCACGTTTCACAAGAAATTTTGTTAAACTTCCAACAAAAAAGTCAAATATTCCCTTAGCAGCATGGGCACCGACGACAAAACCATCCATTTTGTCATAATATTCTTTTTCAACCACATCAATAATATCCTCACTGGTCCATTCTTTTTTGATATTTTCAATACCATGTGATTTCAGGTACTTTTCTGCTTGTGTTAAAATAAAATTTCCCTCTTCTCTGTCCTCGGAGGCATTTAGGAGGGTAATTTCAAACAGATCCGGATCAACCAGTTGCGTGAAGCGCTGCATGGCCCGCGCAGCAAGCGGACTGCCATCGAATGCAAGGAGTATACGGATTTTTCTATCCGGCTTATCTGCAAATGGGATTATCTCCGGAATTCCATAAATCGGGGTAATCGATTCCTTCAACAGGTTATCCAGTGATGCGCCATACTCTTCTGAAGTTTCAAAATTAAAATAGGTACGTAAACCGATCATTACCAGATCATAATAGATGGACTCCTTCAAAATCTGATTACTCGGGCTCCCCTGTCTTTCTGCCACATGATACTTAATTTTTTCCTTCACGCATTTTTTTTCGAAATCTTTCAGCAATCCTTCAATCCGCTTTTGAGCTTCTTCTTTTTTTTCTTTTTCCAAGTTCTCAGCATAGTAAAGTCCACCCATGGGAATTGGTCCTATTGATTCTTCGATTCCGGGTATATCCAGGATGACCAGACCTGTCAATTCGGCATCATAGACCTTTGCAATAATACACGCCAGGTTCAGTGTGGATTTTGAATAAGGTGAAGGGTCCAATGGTATGAGTATTCGTTTTATCACAATCATCTCCTCTAAATAAGAAGGGTTTATCTTTACAGGAATATAACAGGCGGTGGTTGATATATATGATATTTATACCGATCCGATTGGTAGAATATTAAAAAAAAGAAGGCAGAATTGCAACCGGAATAAAAGGAGGAATGGGAAACTCATAAATGATCATATTTTTCCAATTGATATTGGTGGATGTAATGATTATTTTCATTATTTGAATCCATGAGTTTCCGGTTTATACTTATTTCGTTATTAGATATCACAGGAATATCAATCGAATTAAATATTTAAATCATTAGGACTTGATTTAAAGAACTCACTCTATCCTTCGACTGCGCTCAGGATGACAGCGGAACTAATAAGACCCTTCTCGTATCCTGAGCAGAGTCGAAGGAAAGAGAAGGTCGAAGATGCGGCTTAGACGCAGGTTTGGGGATGAGTTTTTTAGTCATTTATTGAAGAAAATTAATATTAACCAAACACTAATAATATTATAAATGGGAAACCTAGACATCTAGCATAAAAATATAAGGAGCAGGCGATGCCTGACGGGATAAATAAATCCAAGATAAGTGCCGTTCTGCATTTACCGGGAGAACTTACTTATCCACTAAAGAATTTATATGGCATGGTGCGGAATATTTTACAGCAGCATGACCATTCCCTGGAATTGATCATATTGGATCAGATGCTCAATAACGAGGTGGCAAATGAAATCAGCCGGATGAATACCGAAGGAAATAATATTTTATATATTCAGGAGCAATTTTCGACATTAGGCGCCTGGTTGAATGCTTCCCGGGCCAGAGCACAGGGTGAATATTTACTATACATCGATAACTCCACGGCAGAGGTATACCTTAAAAGTGCAGCTGCTGCTGCCTTCCTTTTGACAGCGGACAGGAATCCTAAATCCGGGATCATATACGCTGATTATGGGATTCTATATAGAAAAAAGTCAAAAGAGATTCAGTTGTTAAAATCTCACGCCGGTCGTCTCCGGGATAATCAGGATTATGGCCGTGTCTTATTTTTCAAAAAATCTTCCCTGTCCGATTGTGGCGGTTTCGATGAATCATTAAAGTACAAAACACTTTATGATATCAGATTAAAACTCATGGAAAAATCAGAACCAGTACATCTTGCCAATAAGTATGCAGGAGTGCTTTATCAGGTTCTAGTAAAAAATAAAAATCATAATGTTTTTGATTATCTATTGGCGAGCAAAGAGAGTCAAATGGAGGCTGAGAAAGTCCTTACCAATCATTTGAAACGTACAAACTCCTATCTTAAACCGGGCAGATTTTATCAGAACAGACCTGAATCCGGAGAAAGCACCCAATTAAAAGCTTCGATTATCATTCCGGTTAATAACCGCCCTGATTTTATATCAACGGCCATAGAAAGTGTATTAAATCAAACCGTAAAGGAAATTGAGATCATTGTTGTGGTTAATGGGGGTCCTCAGGACCCGACAAATCAGGAAGTTAAAAAATATATGGTCGGTGGTGAAAAATACGATCCTAACAAGCCGGAGGTCCGTCTGATCCCGATAGATATAAACAATATCGGCTTATGCCTTAATCTTGGCATACAAAAATCCGGAGCTGCCTATTATATTCAATTGGATTCAGATGACCGGCTGAAACCTGCAGCAGTTGAAAAAATCCTGAAAATGTTCGATTCCGATCCCAGAATTGGTATCGTCATAGGCTCTTATGAGGTATGGGAAAAAGATGAGAATAAGGGAGATTTAAGCAGAGTTGGAAATATACCCGTGGTTACTCATGATGAGTGGACAGAAGAGAATGGACGTAACAATCTTCTGCGGATTAATGGTGCCGGCGCACCTCGCTCTATCCCAGTAAAAATCGTCAGGGAAATGGGCTATTTTGGGATGAACGATGAACCTTTTGCATGTAATTACGGCGAAGATTATGAGATGGTTCTTAAAATAAGCGAAAAATACCGTGTGGGTCGTATCTGGGATCCAATTTATGAAGTGGTACGGCACAAAGGCGGTACGGATCACAATATTGATGTCGATACGATTCAACGAAACGATGAGGCAAAAGATCATATGCGTCTACAAGCCCTGAAGAGAAGAAAAGAATTGAACGCAAAACGATGATCCGAATATTTTGAAAATGCATACTAAAGATTATTCACTTATTGGTATAGATGGAGGGGCCACGAAGGTTAGTGGTTGGATTATTGATTATTCCACTAAGACAAAATCCTATGCACTTTCTAACCATCATGCTGAATTACCATACAGCGCAATAGAAGGATATATCCCTGATTTTCAACCGGTCCCTTTACAAGATCAACTCTCACAAAGGGACAGTGGAAATATTGACCTCACCCAGGAGGAATTAAGACAAGGCGATATATATGTTAAAGCAGCTGCAAAAATAATTTACACACTTGCAGCCAGGGACGGAAATAAACCGGTTCTGGTTGGTATGGGAATGCCCGGATTAAAGACCGCGAATTTACGCGGTATCAATATTATTGCTAACGGACCGCGAATCATCGATTACTGTGATCTTCTGGAAAAGTATTTGATTTCCGGGGGGATAACTTCTGTAGCCCCGATAGCCAGACTGGGCAGCGATGCCGATTACAGTGGACTTGGAGAATTTTATGCGGAAGAGGGGTCATTTAGAAATTTAAATAACGCTTATTATCTTGGGGGTGGCACAGGTGCTGCGGATGCCTTGATTTTAAAAGGTCAATTAATTCCTTTTGATCAGGTGAAATCATGGATAGCAAAAACCTGGGAAATGAAAAACAATCTTGATTTATCCCTTGAAAAATATGCCTCAGCCTCTGGATTGCAATTAATCTATTCAAAATATGCGGATAAAACGGTGGAGTCGCTGAATGCATCCAATATCTTTCCCCCTCAAATTGCTTCTCTGGCGGTTAAAAAAAACGAGGCGGCCTTAAAAACCTTTGATGAAGTCGCTCAGAATTTATCCATGCTCCTTTTCGAGCGTATCTCAACATTATTCTGCGGATCACGGGACATTTTTAGATTTGTCAACCCCAATCGCCAGAAACTGGATACGGTGCACATATACCGGGGGGAAATCTTTGACCGGATTGTCATCGGTCAGCGATTGGGGGACTTGATGTCCAGTTCCGAGGGTAAAAAAGTGCTTACATCTACCCTCCTGGAACGATTATCTTCGATTATATACTCTGCTGATTGTCTACCGCTAAAAGCAAAAAAAAGTTATCTTCACACCAATACCTTTATAAAAGAAAAAATGGTATTTTCCCAATTACGTGAAGCACCTGCACTTGGCGCAGGAATCGATGCACATTTATGCTTAAACCGCATCTAATACCTGACAAAGAACCCCTAATCCGGGTAGGGATCGTCCTTCCAGAAGACAATGTGGAAGGATTGACCATCGCCTTTCCTGAAACACCGGGTTATAAACTTCTCTCCGACTCTGGATATGCACATCTGAAGCCAGGTACCAACCTGACATTCAGCCTCACGCAACAAAACAAAATTAATTCAGAATTTGGATTGTCAGCTTCCTTTAGAATCCAACCAATGGAAAACTATTCACTCAAACCATCCCTTGGTATTAAGGTAAATGATATCCTCGCCGGCAGAGGTTTTCACTGGCAAAAAAGGGTTGATGTCATTCTGCCAGGTTCTCTGGAACTGAAAATATATAGTAAAAAATTCATTCTTATCAATGAATTGCCGCTGGAAGAATATCTGATGTGTGTTGCAACCTCAGAGATGGCTGCTGATTGTCCGACCACTTTTATCGAGGCACAAACCATCGCTGCCCGATCCTGGATGTTGGCCAATATTGAACAGAAACATGTATCAATGGATATGGATGTATGTAATGATGATTGTTGTCAACGTTATCAGGGCAGCAGCAATTTAACTGAACAATCGATCGAAGGTGCAAAAAATACATCGGGCCAGGTCATGACTCATGACAAAAAAATTTGTGATGCCAGATATTCTAAGAGTTGCGGTGGCATCATGGAGTCATTTCATACAATATGGGGAGGAAATGAATTAAAATATCTTCAAAATATGGCCGACGCACCACACGGATTTACTTACCCTTCCCTGCCACTATCAGGGGAAAAAAAGGTGATTGATTGGATCGATAGTATACCAGAAACCTTTTGTAGTCCCCACATAATTCCGGAATCATCCTTAACAAAATTTCTTGGTAGTGTTGATGAAGAAGGATCCTACTTCAGATGGTGTGTGACTTATGGTCAGAATGAAATTGTTGATATACTAAACAGGAAACTGAATCTTAAGGCCGCCTCGATCATAGCATTCAAACCTTTAAAAAGGGGGGGGTCGGGACGGATATCAAAGCTAGAGATCATTTACATGACCGGGGAAGGATCCAAAGTATCCTATATCATCAAAAGTGAATACAATATAAGACAGAGCCTTCATAAAGACTTTTTATACAGTTCTTGTTTTTATGTTGTAACGGAGATCGACAACAAAAACAAGCCGGTCAG
>CAZBBC010000165.1:0-9531 GCA_964489835.1 uncultured Calditrichota bacterium | reverse complement strand
TCCAAGAGAGGGATTTAGGGTGAGTTCTTTAAATTAAGTCTCTATGTTTATTAAAACTCTATACCATTTGATATTCTGGTGATAACTGCTAATGATTATTATTTTAACCGGACACTTATGATTTGAAGTAATTAAACATATTAAGGAAAAAAAATGCAATTAAAATCTTTTATTTGGGGACAGATTATTTTCTCCATCGTTCATTTAGCAATCGCTCAGGAAGTTCATCTGCTCGATCTATCAAAATGCTTGGAAATTGCGGCAGATCGAAATTTTAGAATGCGTACACTGAATGAAGATTTATCTGAGGCTGAATTTCGTCTTACTTCTGCCACAAACAGGTTCAAAACAAGGATTGATATGAACTTGATGGTACCTTCATATACGGAAACGATAAGACGTTTTGAAGATAGCTTGGGCGTATACTATTCGAATATAAGACAGTTCAGCTTCCGGGGTAACCTGGAAATCAGCCAACCATTACCGACAGACGGGAGATTATTTTTAAGTTCTGAGCTCTACGGTTTAGAAGATTTTGAAGTAGATCGAAATTCTGTCCAACTCATCACCCGTCTGGGTTTTGAACAGCCGTTAGAAGCTTTTTATTCTTATAACCGATTACAAGCTGGTTTTCGGCAAGCAGAACTTAATTATGAACTTTCTCAAAAGGAACTTACGCGAGCTGAATTGGATTTAAATTACGATGTAAGTTCTGCCTTTTATAATCTCGTCGCCGCCATTGAATGGGAAAAAATTTCAAAACAAACCTTACAGATGCAACGCGAAGCGACACAATTAGCGCAAAATAAATACCAGGCAGGTGTCATTGCCGAGGTTGAAGCTTTACAAATGGAAATTGATCTGGCTGAAGCGTTAAATAATTATGACCTGGCCAAATCGGATCGAATGGCCCAGGCCAATCTGCTCAAACAATTGCTTAACATACCGCTGAACGATTCCCTGGCTATAGAAAGTGAATTAACTTATACGATTATCGAAGTAGATATAGAAAGGGCTATAGAATCGGGCTTGAAGCATCGTTTGGAAATAAGGGAGCGCGAAATTCAGAAAGAATTAGCAGATATCGAAATTAGTAGAAATCGTGTCAACGGACACATAACAGGTACTATCTCGGCTTATTATGATCTTATCGGTGTAGGCACCAACGCCCGCGATATCAGCCTGTCAAGTACATTCCGGAATGCCTGGCAAGAACTTAGAAACAGACCAGGCAACCGCTGGGTCGCTTTGAATATATACATTCCCCTTTGGGATTGGGGGGTGAACCGGGCAAATGTGGAAGCGGCCAAAGCTAATTTGCGTAAGACAGAGTATGCATGGGGCAATGAAAAGGTTACGGTCGAAAGAGAGATTCGTAATACTGTCGCCCAGTTGAGGAGCAGTTTGCGTCGCTTGCAGCTGTTAGAAAAAAATGTCAGTATTGCAATGAAAAGTTTTGATATAAGCAATCAGCGCTATGCTAACGGGGAAATCAACAGTCAGGCTTTAGCACTGGACCGCACCCGGCTCAGCACAGCAAATATCTCTCATCTTCAGGCCTATTTTAGTTACAAACTGCTTATTTTAGACCTGATGCGAAAAACCTTCTACGATTTCGAAAAGAATAGATCCCTGCTTGATGAATAATATTATAACTCGGAATTGGTATAATCCCTGGTTTATAAATTCTTTTGTTTTTTTTCTTTTGAATCTGATTTGATTGCAGTAATATGCTATGTTATGCTATTATAGCCAAAAGCTTTGTTTTTTTAGCAAAATTTGCACAAAACGGACTAATTCATTTCCCGCCCTGCTATGACGGGATCCGGCTTCGACGGAAAATCCGTGGACTATTTTTTTTCGTGGTGTAAATGTGTTCTAGTGAAGGATCAGATATTTAAATTATACTTCTTTGAAGTTAAGATCTCTCCTAACAGTTTAAACAGATCCGGATCCCATAATCCAGCATTCGTCTCTTTTTCTATTATTTGGAAGGCAAATTTTATGGGCAAAGCTTTACGATACGTTCGGTCGGTGGTCAAGGCATCATAACAATCAACCAGGCCAATAATACGAGCATGGATGGGAATTTCTCCACCGGACAGGCCTTCCGGATAACCACTCCCATTAAATCGTTCCTGATGATAACGAATAATCGGGAGCACAGGTTGCAACGTTTTTAGCGGACGGCAGATATTTTCTCCAATTTCAGGGTGAGTTTTTATAATCTCAAATTCTTCTGATGTCAGAGGTCCTGGTTTTAAAAGAATGGAATCGTCAATAGCGATCTTGCCAATATCATGCAAGATGCCACCTCTTTTTAAAATGACTAAATCATTGTCAGACAATTGCAGTTCTTTGCCAAGATATTGGGCAAGTATTGAAAGACGCTCACAATGTCCTTCGGTATAGTTATCCTTGGCTTCTACCGCCCGGGCCAGGCTAAAAATCACCTGTTCGGCATGTTCCAGCTCATTGATATAACTGCGTAATTTCAGGAGATTTTTTACACGGGCGAGTAATTCGTATACATTAAAGGGCTTAGAAATAAAATCATCAACCCCGGCTTCCAATCCCTTCAAACGGTCCTGCTGACTACCCAAAGCAGTAATCATAACCACCGGAATCAGTCGGGTTTTTTCGTCCTCTTTCAAAATACGGCAGACCTCGAATCCATTGATCCCGGGCATGACTACATCTAACATGATCAGATCCGGATTAATTGTCTTCACTTTTTCCAGTGCTTCATAACCATCGCCCGCCGATTCGATATCATATATCGGTATTGGTCTATTCAGGATCTCCGTTACAAGTTTTATATTCTCCTTGGCATCGTCAACTACCAATATTTTCGCTTGCAGTTGTGATTTCATAATTATAATCGCTTATTTTTTCCTGTTCGATTAACTATATGCTCTTTGAATCAATTATTTCTTTCTTACCCACCCTAATAACCGGAACTCTACTTCTCTAATCGCGATCCCTGTGATTAGAATACACCTTGATAAAATCGTCTCTGCCATTGCAAATCAGAGCCTTAATAATACAATCGACTAAATCCTGATTTACTTAATTTTATTTTCAATAAAAAAATTTGAAAGATCGTTCCTTTTTCCTGATTCTATAGGAAATTACGACATTTACTATTTATCCAGATGTGGCTGGTATCACAAAACATAAAAAATTTTATTATTATTCCATTGGCCAAAGACACCTGCTTTAATTGCAAACCCCATTTTTTAGAATAAATTTACTACCATCAATAATGCATCCTCTACGAGGATACGATTATTGGTTAATGCACATTTATTACCGTTTTCGATGTAATTTAACTGTCCTATTTATGCATTCTTGCATAGAATCAATAAATTGAATATCTTAATTTTAAAGCGGCCGGTAATACGATAAATATAATAGACATCTTCTGAGAGGAAAATAATATGGCACGACAAAAAAAACATGATCATCTAATTTCACGCAGAAAATTTATCCAGATCAGTAGTGCAGTAACAGCCGGCAGTACCATTTCTGCAGGACTAACACATAAAAGCTTGTTTGCTTCAGATAAAGAAGAACAGCCTTCAATCATCCAGGAATACAGAACCTTGGGCCGTACCGGTTTTAAGGTATCTGACCTTAGCATGGGCACCCTTAGAGTTAAAGAACCGAATGTCTTCCGGTACGCTTATGATAAAGGCGTCAACTATTTTGATAATGCGGAAGGGTATCAGAATGGCGATTCGGAACGTAAGCTTGGCAAAGCTTTAAAACATATGGATCGTAAAAAAGTTTTTATAACAACCAAACTCCATATTTCTCCTGAAGAAAGTGAGGATTCAATCGTCTCCCGTTTCCGAGGTTGTCTGGAAAGAATGGAAATCGATTATGTGGACTGTCTTTATATGCATGGCGTAAGAAAAGTCTCCCTTCTTAATAAACCGGAATTTCATTCGGTTGTGGCTAAATTAAAAGCGGAAGGAAGGCTAAGATTTGCCGGCCTATCTTCTCATGGCCCGAGAAAAGTTGATGAAGATAGCATGGAAAAAGTGCTGACAGCAGCAGCCGTTGACGGAAGATTTGATGTGATGTTGCTCATCTACAACTTTATGAATCGTGAATCTGCCGAAAATATTCTAAAGGCCTGCAAAGAAAATAACGTGGGGACGACGGCAATGAAAACGTCTCCCGGTGTATTGGCAAAAGAAAATTACGACCCTGCTCATCCAACAGAAGAACAAAAAAAATACTTAAAACGCCTTCAAAGCCGTTACGATTCACAGGATGAAATTAATCAAAAGATGCAAGAATGGATAGAAGAGCAGCAGGAGGACTATCATAAGACCAAACCATTTATCGATACCTATGGGATCAATACCGAGGAGGAGCTTCGTATCAATAGTATTCGCTGGGTCCGCCAAAATCCTGATATGCACTCCATTTGTGTCTCCTTTGTTGATTTTGATTCTGTGGATAAAATTATACCCTTCTCAGGAAAAGATCTTAATCAACAAAAAACAGGTTTTCTTGACAAATATAAAGAATTGTATAACAACCAATACTGCCGGCATGGTTGTAATGATTGTATGCCCCAATGTCCTAATCATTTACCTGTCAGCACCATTATGCGTTACGCCTCTTATTATGAACATCAGGGACGCGAAAAAGAGGCCATATTAAAATATGCTCGCCTGGAGGATAAAAATGGGTCATTATGTATTGGCTGCCATGAACCTTGTTTATCGGCCTGTTTGTATAAAATAGATATTCCAACCCAGCTGCTCACCGCCCATAAAATGTTAACGCTGGCTTGAGCTGCGGTATGCTATTGTAGCCAAAAACTTTGTTATTTCCGCCGCGGATCGCAGGGCGATTAGCAAAATTTTTGCTAACCTGGATAATTCATTTCTCGCAGCGGCGCAGCGATATTAAGCGATATTAATAGAACACGGATGACGCAGATTATCCGCCACAGCGGATCCGCCTATCCCGTGAAACGGGATATACAACATGGCGGAAACTGATTTGCACGGATTAAAACTAAAATAATAATAATTTTTAAATAAAATCCGTGTTAATCCGTGGAATCCGTGGACTATTTTTTTTTGTTTGCAGCCAACGGCTGCGCTATGAATAGATCAGGCTAATAAGAATATTCTTATAATAGATGCGTAAAGTGAACAGAAATTTAGAAAATATTAGTAAGGAATGGCGCGTGTATGATGAAACAGATAACAATTACCATCATAGTTGTCGTGACGATAAGTGCCACGGTACTGGCAGGTGATTTCCCAGAAATTCATGGTTGGAAATCGATCGAAGAAGTGGTGTATTACAATCCCGACAATCTCTGGGAGTATATCAATGGCGCCGCTGACCAATTTATCGATTATGGCTTTCAAAGTATGTGTATGGGAGAATTCAGTGCGGAGAGTATTGCTGTCTCCATAGATATTTACGATATGGGAAAGCCGCTTCACGCTTTCGGTGTCTATGCTACGGAAAGCCGGGGAATCGCTGAAAGATATTCTATAGGGGCTGAAGCGGTAATTGTACCGCCTTCACAATGTCTCATGTTCAAAGGTAAATATTATGTAAAAATTTATGCCTTCGAAGGCGAACTATCGGTAACTTCCGGAAAAGATCTGCTACAAGAGATCGCCTCGGCACTACCCGGAACCAACGCTATGCCGGCGGAATTGGACCTTCTTCCCATAAAAGGGCGAATCGAAGGCTCCCAGGGATATACGAAAGTTGGCTATCTGGGTTTATCCGAATTAAAAAATTGTGCCTACGCCAGCTTTAAAGAATGCAATGGCCAGGAATTTCAATATTATAAAATCATCCCATCCGCGGATGAAACTGAAAAAGACATTTTAAGCAATCTTGGTGAAAAATGGCATAAAATGGCCATGGATGAATATCCGGTGTATTACAGAACAATACCATATCAGGGAATGACCGGACTGGTATTAACAGCTGCCGGGATTTTTGGGGTTACCGATGCAGAGGATCTGGAAATTTTGCTTAAAAGATTGAAAATATTTATTTAACTACGAAGTGCACGAAGCACACGAAGTTTTTAATTATTAATATAATTTTTGTATTAAGTTCGATTTAAGTAAAGGAATAATCAATATAAGATCTTCGTGGTCTTCGTGGTAAAAGCATTTTATTTGTTATAATTTGACCGACCAGAGGCTCTCGCTCACCCGGAGGGTGAGTACTAGGTACTCTGTGGTTATTTTTATTAAATTACCGTAAATGGAAAAATGGTAAATTTTTGAAAAAGAATTGTAGTATCTTCATACTGATGATGGTATTTGTTGGAGCATCTGAAGCACAGAATTACGGATTAGGTCTTGGAATAATTTTGGGTGAGCCAACCGGAATCAGTTTAAAATATTGGACGTCCCGAACCACGGCAGTAGATGGAGCCATTGCCTGGTCATTAGGCAAACACGACCGAATGTATTTTCATGGAGATTATCTGTGGCACAACGATCGTATTATAAACATAAACAGAGGCCGGCTTCCCATCTACTACGGCATTGGCGCCAGACTTGGATTTAACGGCGATTCATCATTGGGTATACGAGGTGTCATTGGACTGGATTACCAGTTTGCCAATATTCCTCTGGATATTTTTCTTGAATTAGTACCGGTGATGAATTTGGCACCCGGTACTGATTTTGACTTTAACGGAGCGATCGGTGTGAGATATTTTTTTTAATTCAGATCCATCGGGCCTAAATCATTATCATTCCCAGCGATTACCAGAACATTAGCCTGATCATTAGATAATCCATTGGTATCCACGACCGACACGGTATACATGCCCTCCGGCAGGAAACTCAATCTAAAATAGCCGCTGGTATCAACCATACTGGACGTAATGGTATCAATATCTTGAATAGCATATGCCCAGGGAACATGATCCGCCGGTGACACTAATCCCGAAATTGAACCGGTTACCGCCTTGCTGACAACCCGTATATGAGGTTTTAATTTGTATCCTTTTGGATCATTTATGGAACCAGTGACGACGATTGATCGGCTTACATCGAAATCAAATATTAAATCGTACGAAGATCCCTCTTCGATCGTAAACTGAGGCCCAAATTTTAATCCTGTTTTTGCACCACTAGGAACATCCAAAGGAAAAACTTTACCATCGACTCCTATCTCTGCCTCATCGATTATGATCCGTATCTGTGTGTATTTGCCTGCAGGTACTTCCGCTGATCCGATGAGTAGCTTATTTCCGTTCGTCCATTTCAATAGATCAACAGTCACCGGTTCACCGGTCACTGTAACCCATTCAGAATCGATGTGTGCACTGACTTGAGAGAAGGTAATGTTAACAGAGTCATAAACGGCCGGGGCATCGGTTACATAAATATTCAGGATACCCTGCCCCGGGGCCAAACCGGTAGAATCTTTTTCACAACTAAATAATAATAATAAAGTCATAACCACTAACATGACTATCAATTTACTGTTCCACATAATTATGTCTCCTAATATGCGTTTTATTGTCAATGTTACAAAAAACCTTATACAGGTGATGTGTTTACCATCACATAAAATAAGAATAGAATGCTCGGTTCAACAAAAATGATCATCTCTTAATGAATTTTCCAAACATAGTTTTTATCATTTATATGTTGCCTGTTATTTCATTTAGTCTTATTATGAATAGGCAAACAGAAAAAGCAGTTCCTATACAACAGTATCAAATGATCAGATGAGATAAAAATTTTAAGAGGAAGTGATTGTGAATACGGACCATCCTTTAAAAACAGATAAAAATCATGTTGATCCTGTATACTATAAATTAGCCGCCTATCTGGATAAAATGCCGGCTGGTTTTCCTGCCACAGAAAGTGGTGTGGAATTAAGGATTCTTCGCAGATTTTTTAATCCGGATGAGGCGGCGCTAGCCCTTCATGTAACCCTAATCCCTGAAGAAGCAAGGGTAATCACCCGCCGGGCAAAAATAAGTCGTGGGGAAGCGGAAACACGCCTGGAAGAAATGGCAAAAAAGGGATTAATTTACAGTATGGAGTCTGATAATAAACCGACAACATATATGTCCAATCAACTGGTGATCGGTATTTGGGAATACCATGTTAACGATCTGGACTCTGATTTAATCAATGATATGAATGAGTACCTCCCGACACTGATGCAGGAAGCCTGGAAAGTACCGCAATTAAGGACGATTCCTGTAGATAAAAGTATTACGCCAACAATGGAAATTTCCACTTACGAGAATGCCGAAGAATTGATAAAAAATCAGAAAAATATCGCCGTAGCTCCCTGTATTTGCCGTCGCGAAAAATCCTTAGTGGGAGAAGGCTGTCCGGCACCGGAAGAAGTCTGCCTGGTCTTTGGATCCGCTGCCGACTATTATCAACGAAACGGACTTGGACGGATCATTGATCATCAGGAGGCGTTGGACATTCTTAAAAAAGCCGATGAAGCGGGACTGGTCCTTCAACCAAGTAACGCTCAAAAAGCGGCCAATATTTGCTGTTGCTGTGGTTGTTGCTGTGGCGTACTAAGAACGATAAAAAAATATCCCAAACCAGTTGAACTTATTTCTTCCCCATTTTACGTTGTATCAGATCCTGAAAGCTGTGACGGATGCAGTATTTGTCTTGATCGTTGCCCGATGGAGGCCCTGACAATAGAAGACTATAAATCAGTAGTTAACAGGGACCGCTGCATCGGTTGTGGGCTTTGTGTGACCACCTGCCCGACAGATTCTTTGCATCTTGTCCGCAAACCGGAAAAAGAGCAACCCCTTGTACCTAAAAATAATATTGAAAAATATATCCAGCTGGGCCGTTCCAGGGGAAAATTACGATCATCAGAGATTATCATGATGCAGGTAAAGTCAAAAGTCGATCGTTTATTGGCATCTAAAAAATAGAAAAAAAATGAAGATATATCTTAATATTTATTTACCCAACAGCCTGCAAATATTCTCTAGTAACTTCTGTCAGCTGTTTATGACTCTCCATTGAATTATAACGTTCATCGGAACCAAAGGGTAAAAACTGCGCGACATAGTAAATCGAATGGTCTGAATCTGGCTCAGTGATCAGAATTACGATCCCTTTGATCACAATGGCCTCTTTCTCAGGAATCAGCAATTCCAGATCCAGTGTATCACCTTCACGCAATTTGTGCTCTGCACAAAATCTGGCGCTGATTTTCGTAAAATCGGCCAATGGTACACGGCCTGAACGTCCATCTTTGCAAAGATAACGAATCTCTCCACCAGGTATATAAAAACGATCTAAATATCTACGTTCTATACCATTCATTCATCACACCAGTATGTTATGTTTTTACCATAGATATGGCTGTTATCAATTTATGGTAACAAACCTGTTCAATAAAAGTCTATTACATTAACATTGTAACAAATTTGATTTATATCACTAAATTGACATTTTTTATTAATTTACCTGAATAATACATTTTCAATAACCAGTCATAAAAAACAACAAATAAATTATAATA
>CAZBBC010000164.1:0-9555 GCA_964489835.1 uncultured Calditrichota bacterium | reverse complement strand
TCCTTGGCCAGCGCATGTTGAATACCACCAGGCTCGGGACACCTTTCTTTAGGAATCAGGATGGTACCATCCGGGCAAAACCAGCGAATCGCCCCGGCGATCCCTGCCCCGCCATAGGCGGGCGGCACCGCGGTGGAAATAACAAAGTTTTTCTCTATAATAGCATAGAGGATAAATTTATATTATAGGTTTTTTTAATACTGTTCAAGTAATTTGGTATTAAGCACTACGAACTCGACCCGTCGATTTAATGTTCTACCCTCTTCAGTCCGATTGTCTGATAATAGCATATTCCTGCCAAAACCGCGAATACTAAGATTCTCTGGATGTATACCGGCAAAGCGGCTGAGTAAATATATCCGCACACTTTCAGCTCTTTCGACGCTTAAATTATAGTTAAAATCATCATTTCCAATGGCATCGGTATGTCCATTAATCTGTATTCTCAGCTGAGAATATTTTTCTAAAATTCTTCCTATTTCCTGAAGAACGGATTTCTGCCAAGGGCTTTGGCGAAACCAAACTTGTAGCCAATAATGTAACCGAAGCCGGCCGGGCAAAAAACCTTCGCATTGATGTGTTGATCATCCCCGCCTGGGCACAAAAATAAAATATTGCCAAAAATCTAATATCTGCTTAATTTAAAAGCCGGGATTTACATCAATCGTTCCCTGTTCAAAGGAAGCCGGATAAAACTATTAGATATTGAAGGTACGCTCGTTGAAGTGGGCTCGGTTATGACCATTATCGAGAAAGACGAAAAAAAACAGGTGGCTGTTCCGAATTCATATTTTTTTGAGATGACAAAAAAGTAAATCGTAATGCCTTTTTTTCAATCTTATAAAGTGGGAAAAAATAAATACCACAAATCTTGTATTCAAAGGGTGAAAAATTATTGTTTAAAATTATAAAAAAATTACTAAAGGTATTAATGAAATAATATGCCTGAAATTTTTAATTTTCTTCAGAAATATACCGGTTTTTCGCCGGAAGCACAATCAAGAATAATTAGTTCTGTCTTGATTATTTCTATCCTATGGATAATTCGGTTGGTCCTCATCCAGATTGTAAATCGGCGCTCAGAGGAAGCCCAGATCCGTTATCGCTGGCAGAAATATTCGGCATACACTGCCGCCATAATAGGAATTCTTCTGGTTATTCGGGTCTGGTTCGAAGGGATACAATCACTCGCAACTTATTTTGGCCTGTTAAGCGCCGGATTGGCTATTGCATTGAAAGATTTGGTTGCAAGCATGGCCGGATGGCTGTTCATCATGTGGCGCAGCCCAATAGCAGTCGGAGACCGTATACAAATTGGAGAGTATAAAGGCGACGTAATCGATATCCGTTTATTTAAATTCACCCTTCTCGAGATCGGAAACTGGGTGGATGCTGATCAAAGTACAGGAAGAATTATACATATTCCTAATAGCATGATTTTAAGCGATACTCTGGCGAATTACACCAAAGGATTTCAGTTTATCTGGAATGAAATTCCTGTGCTGGTTACATTCGAGAGTAACTGGAAAAAAGCAAAAGATCTTTTAATGGAAATTGGTAGCCACCATGCTCTGCATTTAACAGCAGACGCTGAAAAAAAAATAAAACAAGCAAGTAAAAAATTTTTGATTTTTTATACTTCTCTCTCTCCCGCGGTTTATACAACGGTAAAAGATTGTGGTGTATTATTGACAATCCGTTATCTGATTTCTCCAAGAAAAAGACGAGGAAGCGAGCAGGAAATCTGGGAAGATATTTTAGATAAATTTGCCGATTGTGAGGATATTGATTTTGCATATCCCACACAGCGCTTCTATGATAACGTTGCAGAAGGCAAGAAAGAGGCCCGGGCAGATCAGAAGGGATAATATGTTTACAGTAGTCGAATAATAAGGCCTATTTGGTAGCATATAGATACATAAAAGATTGAAAATTAATCGCTCATCGACCATTTAAATCCGGTAAATCCTGTTATCCAGTCTACTATCAAAATGTTTATGGATCGTATGATATAAACTATAAATAATCGGACAATCAACACCCAAAACCATATAATTTAAAAGGACATGATATGTCATTAAAAGCGATCATTGTAATTATTCTCGTCATTTTGTTTCTAATTTTTGTCTTTCAGAACATCCAAACCGTAAGCGTTAATTTCTTAACCTTCGAGTTAAGTATGCCCCGGGCATTGCTATTGATCATCACCTTAGCCATCGGATTACTCATTGGTATTTTTATGCCGTATGAATTCAAGAAAAGCCGCTCTAAAAAATAAAGGAGGGCGCAGGTTGTCCTATGGATCCATCAAACATTTTAGAAGGATTAGGAAAATTCTCAGAGATCACCCTTTTTGAGATCAATCAGACACCGGTAACGTTAGCTTCAATCCTGCTGTTTTTTCTGATGATCGCAGTGTTTTACATCTCTTCCAGAATTATTAATCGACTGATGTTTAAACCGCTTCTTGGACGTTTTAGCATCGAGGAAGGAATACGTTATAATCTTATCCGAATTAACCATTACCTGATTATGATTATCGGTGCCATTGTTGCGTTTCAGTTTATCGGCATTGATCTGAGCGGATTGGCTGTTATTTTCGGGTTACTTTCGGTAGGTATCGGATTTGGGCTGCAGAATGTAACATCAAATTTCATATCCGGATTGATTTTATTATTTGAACGACCGATCAAAATCGGTGACCGGGTGACCGTTGGCGATGCCGAAGGTGATGTGGAAGATATCAACATCCGGTCGACAACCATCCGGACACTGAATAATATTACTTTTATTGTGCCAAATTCTGAATTTGTCGCGTCCAGGGTGATCAACTGGTCCCATGGCGATACAAAAATCCGTCTGGAGATTCCGGTTGGTGTTTCATATAACTCAGATCTGGATATTGTATTAAAGGCACTCCAGGAAGTGGCTAAAGAACATCCGGCAGTGCTTAAGAAACCAGAATCAGATGTCTTATTTGTTGATTTTGGTGATTCTTCCTGGAATATGAAATTACGTGTCTGGCTTAAGGATCCAAAAAATCATCCAATAGTTCGTTCGGAATTGAATTGTGCGATTGTGCGAAAATTTCGTGACTATGGAATCGAGATCCCTTATCCCCAGCGTGATTTGCATTTGAGAAGTCCGGAACAGATTACGGTTGAAACCACAGGGCCGGCTGAAAATTAATCAGGAATGATCATTTTTTTCCACAAAATAAATGACTCTGATGGATCACCTTTCAGAACAAAATAACTAGCCATGTTTGTAACATTCTGCTGAAATCTTCTCATGTACCGGGGCTGTTCTGAATGATTAGGAGGATGCATAGATATATCTCCGGCATCTTCATTGATTCAAATTCTTTTGCGACCGGATTTAGCTCTGAATCCCACATATTACTCATTACAATCAAGTAAAGGGAGATGACTGGACAAGGTATAGCGCATAGATCGAAATATATTTGAACTGAATTGTGCTTAGGTGTAATTTTATGCTGGTTATTGCAACCATTCACGCCATTTTCGTGGATCAGTAAGGGAGAATAAAGAATTGATTTATGTGATGTAGATATCCCCCTTAGTCCCCCTTTATCAAGGGGGAAACAGATCATACAATTCTGATTAATTGTGCCAATAAATCAAATCTGCAACAATCCCTTTTACGGGTATGTAGAAAAAAGATAATAAAGTAAGAATAATGAGGTAGAAAATTTGGAAAAGATCAAGGAAGAACAGAAAAATCCATTACGGGATATTATCGATCCATTTATAAATCTGATCAAAGCCCCGCGGGCCCTTTGGGGTATCAACCTTTCTTATGTAATTGAAGGTCTTACCTATTTCGGCGTATTGGGTCTGCTTGCCATTTATTTTAATGATTTTATTGCCCTCGATGATGTTCAGGCCGGTTGGATGGTCGGCGTGCTTACCTGGGGTATTACCCTGGCCATGCTCTTCCTGGGAGCTACCGTGGACTGGATCGGGATACGAAAAGCACTGCTTATCTCATTATTTTTATTTTTGATCGGAAGGATTTTCCTCAGTATCGCACCGGAGATCGGTATATCCGGCTGGGGAAATTCCGCCCACCTATTTGCAATGTTGGGTATCGTTGGAATCATTCTCGGCCTTGGCATTTATCAGCCGGCCTGTTATACAGCCGTTAAAAAGTTTACGACGAAAGAGAATGCGGCCATGGGTTATGCCATGCTCTATGCCTTAATGAATTTGGGAGGATTCCTGCCGGGACTATTATCACCACCCATCCGTAAAAGTTTCGGCATATTAGGTGTTTTTTGGGTCTATGTAGGTCTTACCGTCGTAGGCATCCTTGTGGTTACTGTCATCTTATCCAAAAAAACAGTTGAAGGCGCCCTTGCCCGCATTGAATTGGAAAACGGTCCTGATCCTGAGCCGGATATACCAGTGGAAGTAGAACCGACCGAATTCTGGAAGAGGGTAAGATACTATATCCGCAACATTCCGATTAAGGATGCACGTTTCATGTTCTTTATCTTTATCCTGATTCCGGTGCAGACGCTTTTTGCCCATAACTGGCTGACCCTTCCCCAATATTTCAGCCGTGCCTTTACAGGAGTTGTCAGTGAAAACTTTGAATTTTTTGTAAATTTTAATCCTATTTTGATTTTTATACTAACTCCTATGGTCACTGCCCTGACATATAAAAAAGATACCTATAAGATGATGATCCTGGGTACATTTGTCATGGCCGCCCCGACATTTATTCTTTCTTTGGGTCCCACCCTGTTTAACGTGTTCGCTTACCTGATTATTATGACCATCGGTGAGGCAATGTGGCAACCCCGTTTTCTTCAATGGATTGCCGAAATCGCCCCAAAGAATATGACCGGTATTTATATGGGCATTGGGCAATTCCCCTGGTTTATGACCAAATTTATTACCAGCTTGTATTCCGGATGGTTCCTGATGAACTACGCCCCGGCCGATCTTTCACCCGACCAGTTAAACACAGAGACGCTCTGGTTTATTTACGGATGCATCGCGATCATCACACCGATCGCACTAATTTTAGCAAAAGGCTGGATGGGTAAAACTCTGTCAAGGAAGACAGCGCTCGGATAGACATTTAGAGTATATTTGATCGGCAACTTCAAATAGCGGTCGTCCCTTTTAAAAATAGGCGACCGCTTTTTCTTTTTCCTTACTCCCGGCTAAACAAATTCCTGTATGATGCGGCCAGTGCAACCGCATCTTTAGCATCGATGGTAAAATAAGTCCAGGTATTCTCATCTTTGGCTGTATGAATATCCAGACCGGTTAGATATTTCTCTATAAAACCGGTACGGGTAACGATGATTGCCTTTTGCAGCATATCCAAAAAATTATCTCTGGCTTCCGCCTGCAGTCCTTGATGAAAACCATATCGGGTCGGCCATCGGACTAAATATTTGGTAAATTTTATATCCGGATATTGAGCCTGCAAAGCCCGCGCACTGACGATACAGGTGGGATCCAAGTATAAGAATTCTTTCCTCGGTCGCAGAGACATCTTTTCTTTTTTTAATAGCGAAACAGCTTTTTCTATGGTCTGATAACAGGCATTCAGGTCACCTAACCGCGAACGCGTCATGAGATAATCAGAACCGGTACGTTCCATCCAGATCCGGACCGGATCCAGCTGTCTTTGTCCCGGAGCAAATCTGGTTTGCGGATCGGGACTGTGGAATGGGAACCATAAAAAAAAGACAGTCTGGATCATGATAATGACAATTAGCAGAATCTTCTGACGTTTTAATTTAGTCCGGATGAGAATGCCCATAACAAGAAAGGCAGCCACGCAGAGCATCAAATATCCTTTTGAGTAATGAATGAGGATAAAAAAAGTCAGGGACGGCAGAAGCCACCAGCTTAGAATTTTTAATAAGTCTTTGTACTCTACTATTGCGGTTCGGATGCTATTCAATATCCTATCGCCTTTTGTAAATAAGAGCACAACCCAGAATATGAGAACAGGGATGACTATAAATGATGCATAAGAGGAAAACCGATAAATATTTTGCAGCCAAGATATATTTTCAACCGGATAATGTGTCTGATAAAGTCCCATGTAGGCGGACCATCCCCCGGCGGATTTCATCATCGGGAGCAACCATATGAAAACAATCACGATACCGGCAAGATGTGAAAGGATTAACATTTTCAACCGAACACTCTGCATTTTCCATTGACGCTTCCATAGATAAACGTATAACGGAAATAACAGGACAGGGGATGAGGCCCTGATCCCTGCTGCTATCGCTATTAAAACCGGTGTGAAGAGAATCTTGCGAGGAGATAATCCCATGTAAATCAGGAAAGATCCGAAGAACAAATCGAAAGCGTATATTTCAGCGACAGATCCATAATACCAGACAAAGGGATTTGTTATCACTAAAAGGGTCAGCAATATGGAATCTTTTTGTCCCAGCCATTTTCTTACTATCAGAAACAGAAAAACAGCGCCCAAAGCGGAATAAAATATCGAGAGCGTAATCATTGAAGCAAAATGGTTGCCGGTTAGGACAGAAAGATTTTTAATGAGCAATACATGCAGGAAGTATCCCGGGAGATGTGGTCGTCCGTCGAATAAAGAATAAGAGTCGGCGGCCAAAGCAAAATTCCCCGGATCCCAGCCAAAGCCGGTCAAGTGACCTTTGATGACGATCAGACGGCTGATCACCGTGAGAATAAAAATAAGAATAATCCAGAAGATTTTAGATTTAAATATTTGTTTATAGTATTTCAATATATCAGATCCAGGGTAGTCTTTTTATTTGTACTTTTGCCTTGCCGGTGCAGGTTGTTGTAGATTCGAGCATTTTAATGAAAAAATACATTTTTTTGTTCACTGAAGCAATATCTATTCCCCCTTAAAAAAGGGGGTTAGGGGGATGTTTATAAATAACTTAGACTATTATTATATCCCCCTTAGTCCCCCTTTTCCAAGGGGGAAACAGATTCTTCTTATAATTAAAGTTATACGAATATACTTATGCTGCAACAGTCCAAGAATAGGGAACTCAGGCATTAAAAGAGTCGTGCTATCTTTCTACCGATCTGTTGAATCACGTGTCCCAGGCCGATAAATTCCTTTTCATAGACGACTTCCGTTTTCACATCCGTCCGATTCGATATTGATTTTTGTAAAGATTTCCGGGCATAGGCCCATCCCTCTTTTACCAGAAAATTCCCATAGGCAGGATGTGGTTTAACGATCAGTTCGTACACCTTACGTATTTGCGGAGTTGTTCGCTCTTCCAGGGGCATCGATTTCACGAACTCAGTCTGCCTTAAAACCGGGCTGGTGTCAAATGTCCAGTCCAGATCATCAAAAATGATCCACCCTCCCGGAACGAGCAACCGGTCCACAAGGTAAAAAGCGAATCCATCCACAAACCAGGTATGAGCACCATCGATATAGCAGAAGTCAAATCTTGGGGACGGATCTTCCTCTATCATTTTCAACAACCGCCAAATATAGGAGGTGGGTTCATAATATACGGTTACATATTTTTTTAAATTCAGTTTGCCCAGCAAGGTTTCGATATTGGGATTGACCGATCGGGCATCATCAAGGTCGATGGTTGTGATTTGACCCTCACCCTGTTCGTCGAGGGCAGCGGCGATATAACAGGTAGAAACACCGTGTTCGAAACCGAGCTCGAGAATATTCCGGAAACGGTTTTTTAAAATAAAATCCGTCATATCCTTCGCCTGTTCGACGGTCATATATGGGATATCCTTCACTATTTCGCGTACTTCATCTATTATCATCTTATTTCCAGATTTAGAATAGGGTAGTGTTAAAAATAGCCACCACGCCCGCTCAGGCTGTTGCAGATTATGTTAATTAAATGAAAAAATGCATTTTTCTACTCACTGAAGTAAAGTCTATTCCCCCTTAATAAAGGGGGTTAGGGGGTTGTTTATAAATAACATAAACCAATTTTATATCCCCCTTAGTCCCCCTTTTCCAAGGGGGAAACAGAGCTTTCATGCATTAAAAATGCACAAATATCGTGATGCTGCAACAGCCTGCGCTGGCGGGCACAGAGTATTTCTCTGTGAACTCTGTGGTTTATTTCTATTTTCAATCATTCATTTTTTTAATGCAAAATTTAACATTACGTAGAATAGTATTTAGAAACCCATTTCCTCTTTTATTTCAGTAAATTTTTCTATCGCAAAATCAATATCATCTTTACTGTGAGCAGCGGATATCTGGGTGCGGATACGTGCCTTTCCCCTGGGTACCACCGGAAAGGAAAAGCCTATCACATATACTCCTTTTTCCAGCATTTTGTCAGCCATCTGTTGAGCCAGCATTGCCTCTCCGATCATGATCGGCACGATTGGGTGAGTACCGGGAAGTATATTAAAATTGCGTTTTGTAATTTCTACACGAAAATGGGCTGTATTTTGACGTAGTTTGTCTCTCAGATCATCCGATTTTGTTAACAATTCTAATACTTTCAAAGAGGCGGCGATGATACTCGGGGCTACAGTATTTGAGAACAGATAAGGGCGCGAGCGTTGGCGCAGGAGCTGAATAATCTCTTTTCTTCCGCTCGTATACCCGCCGCTGGCGCCACCCAATGCCTTACCAAGTGTTCCGGTGATGATATCGACCCGTTCCATAACCCCGTGATACTCATGGGTTCCCCTTCCTTTTTCTCCCATAAAACCGACCGCATGACTGTCATCAACCATAACAAGGGCATCATATGTGTCAGCCAGATCACAAATATCCTTTAAATTGGCAATATATCCGTCCATTGAGAACACACCGTCGGTAGCAATCAGACGAAAGCGGGCACTGGCCGCTTTTTTTAGTTTATCTTCCAGATCATTCATATCACTATTCTTGTATCGGAACCGCTGCGCTTTGGAAAGTCGAACCCCATCGATAATACTGGCATGATTTAATTCATCACTGATGATCGCATCCTCTTCCGACAGCAGGGTCTCGAAAAGCCCTCCATTGGCATCAAAACATGAGGTATAAAGTATCGTATCCTCCATCCCAAGAAATTCGGATAATTTATGTTCAAGTTCTTTATGGATTTCCTGAGTGCCGCAGATAAATCGTACGGAAGATAATCCATATCCCCATTTATCATAACTGGATTTTGCTGCTTCTATTATCTGTGGATGTGAAGCCAGTCCCAGATAATTATTTGCACAAAAATTGATTACCTGCTGACCACCTGATACTTCAATTTTTGCATTCTGCGGGCTGCTGATAATACGCTCGTTTTTAAACAATCCCGCTTCCTTAATTTGAACCAGTTCATTGGTAAGAAATGATTTCATCGTTGTGAACATATAATATCCTTTCTATCCTATTTATTTGTGTTCATCATTCTATTAAAATCGCTATACTGTCATTTCATGTGATAATTAGTTATTAGGGTAACCTCAATGTAATCTCCCCTTAGAAAAGGGGATTAATCCCGTCCTACGGGACTGTTCCCTTTTTTGGGGCTGTTGCAGATTTGATTTATTGGCACAATTTATCAGAATTGTATGATCT
>CAZBBC010000163.1:0-9614 GCA_964489835.1 uncultured Calditrichota bacterium | reverse complement strand
GTACCAAGTAAAAATACATTCCACAGTGATTGCGATATCGGGCAGGAATGGTTCAATGATTTGCAGAAAGACTTGTGGCGAGGTTGAAATGTTTTTGTGTACGAGAATCTTTCCTGCTTGATCAAGAATACAGACATACATATTTTTGGTATGCAGGTCGATTCCACAGTAATACTGATGTTGATTGGTGTAAAATCGCATCTTGTCCTCCTTTGGTAAATTTGTGGGTTCACCTAAAGATGATGATGTAACTTTTAAAGGACAAGAATAATATCAACGAATCGGCTTTGCACCGGATCGCGCAGCGTCCGTGTGCAGGCCGGGGTTGAACCTCGCCCGAGGCGGGCAGGCTTGGTCCATTGCTGTATGGAATTTGCATATAACAGAATCTGGTATTGAAATGAGTTTTAATTTAGATTTTTAAGGAATGTTTACAAGTTTAATCATTTTACACTGTTTAATGATACCCATTTACTTGAAGATATATAATTAATACAGCAGTGATTTTCCCATTTAGATGTACCCTCCCCGAGATGTTTTAGAGTTACATCAGGCCGTTATCCCCTATATTCGCTGGAAATAATATTTCCAATGGTGGTCCTCGCAGCCTGGCCGACTGTTCGATTAAAATCATCTGCCGTCCACATTTCGGACAGTTGAATACAAATTCTTTTTTTTCGCTCTTTTCAATTTTCACCTTTTTTATTTTCAGAAGGGACTTAATTTTATCCAGTTGTTTCCTCTTTTTTGATGTCAGGAAACCATAATATCTAACCTTTTGGAATCCCCTGGGCAAAACATGCAGAAGAATTTAATCCCGCAAAGGGAAATAGTACTTGCAGTTCTCGACCATTTTCTTATATTTTTGTTATGTAGAAAATATTTCCGTAGTTCTTCTTCGTTAATCTGATCAGGTGATTTATGGTAATGCTTAGCCAGTTGGCGCACGGCCCGGACATAGGCTTCCTGGGTACGTTCGGAAAATCCACGAAGCTGCATGTCTTCGATCATACGTTTTCTTAATACGGTCATGATATACCTCCTTTTAAATAACGTGAATCTATTTGTGTCTGTTGGGTATATTATGACCGTTTAGGATACTATATTGAAGAAAAGTAATGCGGTGGGTTAAAATTCCTGCCCCGCAAGGGGCTTAGTTCAACAAGCGCATGTAGCCGACGCGAAACGCGTCGGCTGGTTTACGATGAGGCCGTTGGTTTTGCAAGTTTCTGGTGCGCGGCTAATCCGCAACCGTTAGCATGTACATAAAATTTTAAATAACAGTATGCAATCCTATAATTTAGAAATAAAACTTAAATTTTCTAAATCATTTCCATCAGAATTTAATAAAATTCAATTTGGTAAATATATCATTCGGGCTATACCACAAAATACACGAAATGCAGGTGAAGCTATTTTATCATTTGAAAATAAATTTGAAAGTCCAATAGGAGGTGGAAGTAATCCAGCCGAAGAAGCAGAAACTATTTATAGATTCATTTCTTTAATTTATAATATGAGAGTTGAAAAAGGTGAAGTAAAAATTAATAACCAATCAGTACCAAAAAAAACAAATATTTATCCACAATATTTGGGTAATATTGATCCTATTAATTCTAGTATTTATTTAGACAAAATATTCTATTTAGATGATGATTTAGCCAGGCAATTTTTTCGATCATTCAATGTTTATTCGGTCTCATTAAATTATATACCATCGGATCCAACTTTCGCATTTTTTCTTTTAGTAGTTTCTATTGAATGTTTATCGAGCCAAGATAAAATTATTCCTAAAACTGATTTAGACTTAGATAAAAAAAAATGTGAAAGGTTTTGTAAATTTATCAAAGATAATTATCCTGATAGTCTTAAGAATACAGATGAAAACGATAAATCTTTGTTTACTGAGTTATTAAAAACAATATATTACAATCATAGATCTGGCTTCGTGCATGGAGGAAAACAAGTTTCTTCGGCATCACTAATGGCAGATAGTGTTAATTCAAGCTACTTTAAACATAAAATTAATGGAAAAGAAACCAAAACGCCCGGTCTGGGATGGTTTGCTAAAATAGTAAGAGGATCGATTCTCGGTTTTCTTGAAAACTTAGATCAACCTAAAAATATTAATGATGAAGATTTAATTTCAAGATTAGCATTTGAGAAAGCAGTACTAAATATAAAAGTAAATAAAGATATAGAAAAAGGACAGATTATCAAATCAGGTGATATAGATTATAGATAAAACATGCTAACCATCGGCTTAAATGGGAAGCGAACAACGTGGCATGAATTACAAGTTTTTCGTAATTTGACAGCAAATAATTAAGTCAAAAGTTATGATTCGATGTTCGCTCCCCTTAGCATGAGCCGTTATATGGTAGAGAAAAAATTGGATTTATTAAATGCAAAGTATCAGAAGTAAATTGATCATCTGGCTGATAAGAAACAGACATCTATTTGAATTTAAATTACAGCCGGAAACTATAGATGAAAACTTTTCGGTTACTAAATTCAGGGAAGGGGTTAAAAAAGCGACATCCAAAATGAAAATGCCAGATGATGTTAAGGCGGAAAGATTCAATATCAATGACATGCATGCCGAATGGATTATTCCAAAAAATCCGAGGGAAGACAAAGTTTTATTGTACATCCATGGTGGTGGTTTTATTTCCGGTTCCTGCGAATCCCATCGGATGCATGTTGCAAAATTTGCAAGGGGAACACAACTGCAATCCTTAGTATTCGATTATCGACTTGCACCGGAACATCCCTTTCCGGCTGGGCTTGAGGATTGTGTGGCTGCATACAATTGGCTGTTGGACCATGGTTATAATAGTCAAAATATCATCGTTGGCGGTGAATCTGCCGGTGGGACTTTAACATTATCGCTGTTACTGGCCTTGAAAGAAAGAGGGATCAGTTTTCCCAAAGCGGCATTTTCAATATCCCCTGTTACTGATTTAAGATGCAAAGCCGATTCGTTTACCTTTAATGCTAAAAATGATATTGCACCGACCGGTTCATGGGATATTTGGATGAATCATTATATCGCTGATAATGATCCGACAATGCCATTGTTGTCACCTCTATTTGGCAATTACGAGGATCTTCCTCCTCTGCTTGTATGTGTGGGCACACACGAAATACATTTGGACGATTGTGTTAATGTAGCAAAAAATGCAGAGGAACATGGGGTTGAAGTTACATTAAGCAAATGGGAAAACATGGTTCATGCGTTTCCAATTATGTCACCATTATTCCCAGAGGCAAAACAAGCAATGAATGCAATTTGCGAGTTTGCATTAGAACATATTGTGAATAAGAAGACATTTTAATTATTCATTGTTACCATATAACATGGCAATCAACCCGACCAAAAACGCGTAGCGTTTTGGTCGTCGGGAAGATTGTTCAAGTTTTTGGCGGGTTATCGCAGGCGTTATATGCCGACTAATAAGCATTAAAAAGAATATTTCAGGCGGGTATAATATTGAACCGGATAGCCGCCGAATTCACTTCCCTGTTTCCCATCCGTGGGAAAAGCGAGAAGATATATTTCCCAGTTGGTGGCCAATGAATATTGAATAGATGGTGCGGCGATCCAGGATTGATCATTGGGATTAAAAATGACAAAGAAATCAGCACGACACAGGGGGGTGACCTGATAGGCAAATTCCTGAAAGAGTGAATGACGGGCCGGGGTCAACTCGCCGGTAAAAACAATGTCAAATCTTCTGGATCCGGCATTATCTGTCGTACCGAGCCCATTGTACAAATACTCCGTATGAATATAGAAACTGTTTTCAAAGGTATAATCATAGGACAAAGCAATCGTCCAGTAAGGATCTTTAATGATCCGGTCGGTAAAAATATCAAAAACAGAGATTGCACCTAAGTTTAAACTGGTATAAGCCATATCAGGATTGGTATATAATATTTCTCCCCGAAAACCACCCTCATAAAGTGCGCCCGCCCAGCTGGCTGCCAGGCGCAGGCTGTTCCGTTGCCAACCGGCGATAAAATTGATATCATAATTCCAATTATTGGTCAGATAGCGGGCAGCATAGATAACCTTATCGCCTATCCTGCCCGGAGATATGGCCAGGTTGAATTGTGATAAGGGTCCGGTATAATATTGCAGATGAACGGCGTCGGTTCCCGGTCGCTCTTCATAATCAAAATCGAGAATATCGAAAGGATTAAATAGGTCGGTAGGATTCCAGACCAGGCAGGTTCCCCAGGCGATGCGCTGTCTTCCTGTAACAACCTCCAGATTATCCCGCATCCATTTAAGGTTAAGACGGTCAATTTCAACGGAAGCAAAATAATCATTTTCATCATCCCACTCAGATTTCAGGTTAAAAAAATAGGTGTCAGGGTACCATTCATTTTGGAGCTGCTGTAGAGGGCGAATATTTTTTTGATGAATCAATATATTGCGAGCCTGGGCTGTAAAGGTTATACTCTGCAGGGGATACCAGTAGAGATTCAATCGAACCTGCATCGTGTTCTGCCATTGTCCTGTTTGAATCGGCAATTCCGCAATGGTTCCATCGGAATACATCAGCAGATTCTTGGCATAACCACCAAACTGCCAATCGGATAGTTGTCCGAAACTGCTATTAATAAAACAGAATAGGAATAAACTTATTACCCGCAATGGAATACGACAGCATTTGAACATTATTGAAATAACCTTTCGGCTTATGATTATTTCTTTAGGCCAGGGATTTCTTATCCTCTACGATCCGGCCATCCTGCAAAGTAATGATCCGGCGTGCACGCCGCATTACACGGATATCGTGGGTGGAAAATATGAACGTCATCTCATATGTGTCATTAAGGGTCTCCATCAGATCAAGAAGGGATTCTGCCGCCTCGGTATCAAGATTTGCCGTCGGTTCATCGGCCAGAACAAAGGCAGGACGCGATGCCAATGCCCGGGCGACAGCCACCCGTTGTTGCTCTCCGCCTGAAAGCTGCGCCGGGGGCGTATTGATCCGATCCTTAAGACCAACCTGCTTGAGCAGATCAATGGCCCGGCTCTCACGTTCCTTTTTATCTATTCCCTGCAGTAGCATAATAAATTCAACATTCTCCCGGGCGGTAAAAACGGGAATCAGGTTGTAGGCCTGAAATACAAAACCGATATGTCCTAATCGATAATCAACCAACTTTTTCTCGGACATATGGGTTAAATCGATGCCATCAATGACCACTGTGCCCTTATTGGGTTTATCGAGACCACCAACTATATTCAATAGCGTTGTCTTTCCGGATCCGGAGGGCCCGACTACGGCCATGAATTCTTTCTTTTCAACATTAAAAGTCACATCTCTGACCGCATGCACCGGGACAGCAGAAGTATTATAGATTTTTTCCAGATGATTAATTTCAATCAATGCCATTTCTTTTTCCTCTGATTATATTTATAGTTAGTATCATCTTCATTAGTAGCTCCGGATCGCTTCCGACGGAACCAGATGTGTCGCTTTCCATGCCGGTAAAAGTGCCGCAATATTTGCCGCAATAATGATCATAATCGTTAAGACTACATACATGATTGCCGGCAGGAACGGGTAAAGGATGGCCGTTGCTCCAAAACTTTCGAGGCTTACAGAAATTACGGTTAAATCAATACCGACATTACCGTAATAAGCAATCGTCAAAATGCCTATCGCAATACCACAAAACCCGCCGGTCAAAGAGAGTAACATTGCTTCCAGAACGATCATTGTAAATACCTTGCTTTTTTTCATTCCTATTGCTGTCAGAACACCTAATTCACGGATCCTGTCGACGACGGACATCAGCATGGTGTTGGTAATCCCGAAAAGGAGCGCAAAAATAATAATACCGACAAAAATATACATGTAGAGGCCGGTTGTCTGTGATATATAAGCCAATTCCGGGGCAATATCCGTCCAGCTTTCCACCTGCAGATTCGTAAATGAAGATTGTAGTTGCTTCTTAATAAGATCAATATTTTCGACTGTTTGTGCTCGGATAGCGATTTCATGGATAATCGGTTCTGTCTCCAGAATTCGAAAGAGATCACCCTGTCTGACAAAGACATTCATTTCATCAAACAGTGAAGAACTCGTTTTAAAGATACCGACCACGCGGCAGGCGATATAAGCAATACCCCCTTCTATATTCTGAAAACTCAATATAATTTTAGAACGAAGTTTCAAATTAAGACGCGCGGCCAGTTTTTGCCCGATAATTATCTGATTTTTCTTTTCAGATTCAAAATAGGTCCCTTCGATCACTTTAGAATACACATCGGTTACCTGTTTTGAATCTTCCGGCATTATTCCGGTAATCACCACACCGTACGATGAAGATGGTGAGGCGGCCATCCCCATAATTTTAGTCCGGCCGGCAGCCGCCTGAACACCGCTAACCAACCGTACATTTTGCAGGACATCCCCGCCGTTGGGGATAAAATTGAGTACATCCATATCCTTCTCATAATCCATTTTATGAATCTGTATATGGGACAAATCCCGGCTAATCGATGTTTCAACCATGGACTCCATCATTCCTACCATAATGGCGCTCGAAAAAAGCCCTCCCCAAAGACCAAAAGTGATGGCAGCAATAATTATCAGACTTCGCTTTTTATTTCGCCAGATATTTTTCCAGGCGAGAGATATAAGCATTGCTTACTCCTTCCTTACCTTTGTTACTATCTTTGTAAACAACAGAGACACATAGGTTTAAATTACAATTATTTGTAACCACAGAGCGCACGAAGAGCACGAAGTTTTATAAAATACTTATATTATCTTCGTGATCTTCGAGTGCTTCGTGGTTAATAAAATTAAAACATCATTTTTCAATTCGACAGTATCCTATCCTC
This sequence comes from uncultured Calditrichota bacterium, assembly GCA_964489835.1. GTDB lineage: Bacteria > Calditrichota > Calditrichia > JAJRVZ01 > JAJRVZ01 > CAZBBC01. The sequence goes on along the minus strand of CAZBBC010000163.1, from coordinate 2,746 downwards.
GTATCGTTCTTGCCGGATCGAGACGTCGGATAAACAGTAACGGATAGGATATTGTCACTACGGCAATAATCAGCACCACCAATGCCTGAGAAATAAAAATCCAGGGATTGGCACTAAAGTTTAAAATCGGCTCAATACTCAATTGTTCATACAATCCAGCCATCTCTCCAACCAGCAAGATCGGATGATGCACCAGATACAGAATAATCGGAGTACTGGCAACAATGCCGGCAATCACACCGACAAAGGAAACCAAAAAAGTTTCTATCGCCAGGACCAGTAATAAACGGCGTCTTCGCATGCCCACCGAGATAAGAATGGCAAATTCCTTGGCTCTTTCAGAAACCATCATCATAACCGTTCCAAACACACCAAAGGCAATAACGATATAGAGAATAGCCAGCATAATGATCCCGCTGACATTATCAACCTCAATATTTTGTTCCAAATCGGGCATCATTTCATTCCAGGTCATGATCCGCTGCCCCTTCTTCAAATGTTCTGTCAGGGATTCTTCAACGTCATCCAGATATCTGACATCATCGATGATAACCGGCACTGAAGTGACTCTGTTTTCGCATGAAAATATTTCCTGGGCAAGGGATAAAGGAAGAAAAACCATCCCATTATCCATCGCCTTAAACGGCAGTTTTACAATCCCGCTAATCGGTACAATCGCGGCAGCAATCTGTCCGTGATATCCCTGCCCGTAAATCACCAGACTATCTCCGATACCGGCTTTTAACATTTCAGCAAGTCCCAAACCGATCAAAAGACCATTCGATCCTTTCTCCAGATATGCACCTCTGACAATTTTTTCTTTAACTCTGGTAATCTCATTCTCCCGCCCGGGATCGATCCCGATAACCTGGGCAACTTTTGTGGTTGATTTAAAAGATAACAGGGCAAAAGCTTCAAGACGTGGTGTTATATGAGTTACGTGCGGCAGGCTGGCTAATGAGTCAAAAGCCGCTGTACCGATTGTAATGCTCCGGTCTACCGAACGTTTTTCCCAGTATTCATTATCTTGAATCTGTAAATGACCGGTAAATAATTTCGCCGATGAATCGATCATATAACTATAGGAACCAAGCTGTGCCGAGCGCATCAAGGCAGAAAGGATGACAGCAAAAAACACCGATGCCGCGACAATGATGGTTCGTTTTTTATTCCGCCAAATATTTCGCCAGCTTAAAGATAAGTACATTTCATATTCCTTCTATTTTGATGTCTGAAATATCCAAAAACCCTCGCCAAGACTCAAAGAATAAATTATGTTATTTTGTCATCTCGAAGCCGATATCAGGAGGCGAGAGATCTTAAATATTCCAAGTATTAAAGATTTCTCATCCGTCGGCTGACGGATTCGAAATGACATATCTGAGTAGATTAAACCAACACATAAAAAGATCCCTCTCAGCCCCGGTTGATCCACCGCGGCAGACAGGATGACATATAATATCGAATTCCCAGTTCCTAATTCTGAAATCCTGGAGGATTTCATCCCGATTTGTTGCCCGGAGGGTAACGTCTTTATCGGGGCCAATTCCCAGTTCTTAACTCCTAATTCGTTTTTTTTCATTTTTCACTTTTCATTCATTCTTCACTTTTCACTTTTCATTCATCGCACCCGTTTCATATTCTGTTGTGAGAAAAAAGATTCTGGTATCTTTATATTGAATTCGATGTTATTATAGTCCATCACTGTTTTCTGCCCTGGTTTATCATAGGGTATCATTTCCCAGTGGACAGGTATTGTTCTTCCGCCCATTTCCTTCACATTACTGCCAATCATTGATTTTATCTTTTCCAGATCCTCATCATAATAGTCCGCCCGTAACTCTAGATAACCTTCTTTCGATATCCACATGATAATTTTACCCCAGACCACGCCGGCTTCCGGTTTTGGACGCAGTTCAACCTGGTAACACACATATTCTGCCAGATTATCTTCACCAATGATCGAGTGTTCATAATCATCTACAATGGAGGATTCCCGCACCAGGTCGTCATTGGAAAAATCTGATCCCATCCAGGACTGCATCATCATCGAGGGCGGTATCTTGATCACCCGTTGCACCGAGGGGATCCAGTTCCACACTTCTTTTTTTCGTTTAAGGGTTACCATGCCTTTGTCCTTGGCCGGTGCGGTGATAAGCATCAATCCGTAATCGGGTTCCAGTGACCAGATTTTAATCGACACTTTCCGCGACCAGTCCGGTTTCACTACTTCCATGGTCATATCCGAAAAACTGCTCCTGGCCCGGATCAGTTCGTTTGCCTTTGTGACAATCTCCCTGGCGTCCTGGGCTAAAGAAAAATTAATCAACAAAGCAGTTGACAATATTATTGGTAAAGTTTTGTAGGTCATATTGTTTCTCTCCATCTGTGTATCGATATTCTTTTGAACCACGAAGTGCACAAAGATCACGAAGATATAATAAATATTATGATTAGAGCTTTTACTCCGTATAAATGGATAACATCAATAATTACAATAGATTGCTTCGTCCCGCCAGCGGGCGGGCAGGCTACTCATTCTTCGTGACTCGCAATGACGATAATGTGGCCGTCATTGCGAGCGATAGCGAAGCAATCTATACAATTTTTACGGAGCTAAGGACATAATCAGTAAATATTTTAAATTAAACTTCGTGTCCGGAGCCTGTCCTGAAGACCGAAAGGTCGAAGGATCTGCTCTGTGGTTTAAATATTATAATTACCAATTACCAGTTCCAAATTCCCA
>CAZBBC010000162.1:0-9704 GCA_964489835.1 uncultured Calditrichota bacterium | reverse complement strand
TTTCTGCAGATGTCAGCGGAAACTTTATCATCACATGGCGTGATGGACGGAATGGTAATTATGACATATACGCTCAACGATATTCAAGCGATGGCTCAGCACTAGGGAGTAATTTCCAAGTGAACGATGATCAGGGGAGTGATGGGCAATATGACCCTTCCATCTCAGAAGATGGCAGCGGAAACTTTATCATCACATGGCGTGATCGTCGCAATGGCAATAATGACATTTATGCACAGAGGTATTCAAGTAATGGAACCCCACTGGGGAGTAATTTCCAAGTCAATGATGATATGGGCAGTGAAAGGCAAGTGGACCCTTCCATTTCTGCAAATGTCAGCGGAAACTTTATCTTCACATGGCGTGATGGACGGAATGGTAATTATGACATATACGCTCAACGCTATTCAGGCGATGGCTCAGCACTAGGGAGTAATTTCCAAGTGAACGATGATCAGGGGAGTGATGGGCAATATGACCCTTCCATCTCAGAAGATGGCAGCGGAAACTTTATCATCACATGGCGTGATCGTCGCAATGGCAATAATGACATTTATGCACAGAGGTATTCAAGTAATGGAACCCCACTGGGGAGTAATTTCCAAGTCAATGATGATATGGGCAGTGAAAGGCAATATGACCCTTCCATCTCAGCAGATGGCAGTGGGATCTTTATCATTACATGGGAAGATTACCGCAATAATAACTATGACATTTATGCTCAGCGATACGCAAGCGATGGCACCCCACTGGGGAGCAATTTCCAAGTCAACGATGATCAAGGGAGTACTTGGCAATACTTTTCTTCCGTTTCAGCAGATGAAAGCGGTAATTTTATCATTGTGTGGATTGATGAACGCAATGGTGATGATGATATATATGCTCAGCGATACAAAAGCGATGGAATAGCATTAGGTAGTAATTTTCAAGTGACCAATATTAGTGATGGGTCGCAAAAATACCCAAAAGTCGAATTGTGGAAAAATCGAATCTACAGTACATGGGAAGATAATCGTGCGGGTGGAACAGGAAATGATATTTGGGCAAATGTTTTAAATTGGGATGATCCTGTGGGGATAAGTGATAATGAGCAAAATCAGATACCATCATCATTTTCACTCGCTCAAAACAACCCCAATCCTTTCAACCCATCAACCATAATAAAATTCTCTCTACCAAAACCAGAAACAGTCAAAATAGAAATCTACAACATCATCGGTCAAAAGATAGAAACGCTGCTAAACAGACCAATGCCAGCAGGCTATCACGAAGTTGAATTAAACGCACAAAACCTGTCAAGCGGTATCTACTTCTACAAAATCCAAGCAGGCGAGTTTCAGGATGTGAAGAAGATGGTTTTGATTCGTTAGTTAAGTGATGATTTTTGCTGACAGGAATTGGGAACTTGGAATTGGGAATTAGGCGACATTTAATGCGGTCGGCAGGTTCTGTGGGAGCAAACTACATTGAAGCCAATGAAGCGTTGAATCATAAGCACTTTGTGATGCGAATAAAAATTCGCAAAAAGGAAGCAATAGAAACACGATATTGGTTAGAATTAAACATACCGACTAATGAAAATTCAACTAGCATCCGAAATGATGGTCGCATGAATCAATTCCTTCACAACGCTTTCAGTAATCTCACTGACAAACAAGGGTTGAAACTCAATTTTTAGTAAAAAAGCTTTTATTGACATTTTGATAATCGTCTGGTCATTCACTAATTCATTGCTAAAACGGACAGTGACCGGTTTATTTAAGAATAAATAGGGAGAGATAATCGATGATTTATGGGCAATCTCCCGGCATCTGTCCAGATCTGATAAAAGGGGTAAATAAAAATTGATATGAACCGGACAATTCTCTTTTTCGATGTATACCTTTTCTGCGGTTTCATTTAACAGACGACTGGTTGGGATAATGGCAATATTACCATCTGGTTGCTTAAGTTCTATTTCACGAAGACCGATTCTTACAATTTCTCCAAATATATTACCAATTTGTATTTTGTAACCAGTTGCTATATGATCCTCAAAGGGTAGGATAAATCCGGCAATAACGTCTTTTAAAGTGTCCTGAAGAGCCAGAGCGATGGCGAATCCTGCAATCGCCAGAATTACCAGAGTGTATGAAAATGATAGTTTTAAAATATCGTTGATAATGATATAAAATACCACGATCCAGCAAACGGTTAGAAACATCGGGATAAATTGCTTTAAAATGCGTGGGTGGTCCATTTTACGGTCGGAGAGGCGCTGCAGAGGCTGTTTCAAATATATTATGATAATAAATGAGAGAATAAAAAAAACAAAAGTGTATAGAAGATTCAAGAACTCTGACCGATCGAATATTCCCAATGAATCGATCAGGTTACTGGCGCTGGAATCCTGTACTATGGTTGAAATTGAATTGACCGGGGAAGGATCTGTCTCTTCCTGGGCAACGGCTTTATCATTAAATAAAATAAGAACAACAAGGATAGTCGCATGATATATAAAACGCATTTTTTTACCTTATGATAGTATATTCATTTTCCTTAGAATCTGTACAAGCGGTCGGTATACGAATGGGTGAATTTGATAACCACCTCTGCTCTTTATCAGTAATCCCTCCCCCTCCAGGTTTTCCAACTGTAATATACTTTTATCTATATTTTGATTAAATACCGATGAATGATTAAGCGGAGATAATATTTCATGATGCAGAACCATGCATAATGTTAAAAGTCTTTCTTCTGATAATCTGTCCAGGAAGGTAAAGTCAAATTCGAATTTTGTAGATAATACCATTTTATCTTTTGAAAATTCTTTGATCGATCGTAACCAGATCAATATCGCTGTGGTGATATTTCCTCCGGCAAATTCATGCAGTTTTTTAAAGTAGACATCTTCAAGTTGCAGCTGTTGTGGATTCTCATCAGAAACTGGGGATTTCTTTTTAGGCCGGGAATTTGTTGAAGGTTCAAATTCGAGGTGATAGCCACTGGCCCTGTGTCGTTTGAGAATAATTGATTTTAGTTCATCCCCCGAAATCTTGTGTAATCTTATCAGACACTGAAAATGTGTCTCGATCCCGATCGCTTTTTCTAAAAATTGCCAGCTGTACAGCGTACAAGTTGTAATCCAAAAAACGACATTTTTTGTCCGGGAAATGAAGTGGAGCAATTCCTCCAGTCCATTAAAACCGGAAACGGTCTTCAAAAACATGTATTGCATATTCTCCAGAATACAAATTTGATAGGGACGTTCATTTTTTACCTTTTGCTCCAGATCTGCCCAATCGCCCGATTGTTTAAAGTGAAAGGCATCACATACCATTGATAGAATATTTTCTTGCCCATTCTCGGATTTAGTAAAAACCATTCGGGTTAATGCAATCCCATCATATATTTCATTTTCAGCATAATTAAGAAAGGTCGTCAAACCACTGCCACGTTCGCCGATGACGGCAACAGCGGATGGTTTCCCATCTTCCCATTTTTTAAATTCTTCCTTAAGGATATTTATTTCTTTGATACGATTGGTAAAAAATTGTTTATCATTCAATGCCTGGAAGTGAAATAATTTTTGATAGATAAATGGAAGTTTAGCAATCTTGGCTTCCGTTTCTGTTAAATATCGCTGTATTTTTTTAATATCAGGCTCTCCGCCATTCGATTGTGCAGGACTCAGGCTAAAGTACTGTGACCATAATTTTTTGACTCTTTTGGATAAACCTTGGGACAGGGCAGTAAAGCCTGATTTGGATAGGTTGACTGATTTCTTCCCTATACCACCGATCAGATTTAATAATTGCTTTTGTTTAAGTTGAGACTTGAATTTGAATATTCTTTCACTATCCAAAAATTTTTCCAGATCTCTCTCAAATTCAAGACTGTTCTGTAAAAGTTCCTGTATACATTTCTCCGGTATATTCACGATATTTATTTTCAGGTCAATGAGAAGTTTGACCGCCCGATTGAGTCCTTCACTCATCTCGTCCTTGGCCCTCCTGAATACCGGCAATTTACCTGATTGTTTGATCAGTTTGAGCGTTGAATCAGTATTGAACTCGATTTGTTGGTCAATCTCAGAAATAACACGAAGAATATATTTTACTTCGGCTTCAGTCGATTCAATCAATTGTTTGTATCTTCGGTAATACGGGTCTGAAATTTCTTTCGTAACAAGTTCTTTTAAAGGAACAGGTTTTGAAATTGAACGTGGCGGTCGTTTCTCAGTATCCTGTCTTAAGAAGGCCAGATGTTGTGTTCCGAGTTTATTAACGGCGGTCTGTACCTTATCTAATCCATCCTCCAGCAAACGAACGATATTAACGCCATGTATGGTTTCTAAAAGAATTTGTAAAGCGTTAAGAATTGATTTACGCTTATTGTTAATCAGTGATCGAAAGGAGCTATCTTCAGTTGTATCCTCTATTTCTACTGAAGTTTTTGATAAAATATCTTTTACCTGGGTAAACGAAGGATCAATGCCCTCACGAATGCCGTTATGAAGACTTTGTGAAATATTGTATAGATTTCTGATGACTTTATATCTTAATATTGCAATCTCGGTATCCTTTTGCCATTCTCCCTGAAGAGCGCTAAAATGCTCCTGCCAGGCTGTATAATATTTATTAAAACGACTATTTAAGGAATACTCGAGGTGAATAAGGCGCTCACCCGTATAATGTTTATCCCTTAGCTGAAAAGTACCAGCCCATTCCCATGCTTTTAAAAATCTTTCTGAGATTGATATCCAGAGTTTTTCAAATCGGGTAATAAATTGTTCATCATATTTTTTTAATGCCTGAATATTCTCATCTACATTTTTCAATACCTCTGCCAATTCGAACAGGTTATTAAAAATCTCATTTTTTTTATCCGGATCTAAGATTGTAGGTAATTCATCAAGGATCAAAGACTTATTAGCAAATTCCTTTACGTTCATATGCAATACAAAGAGTTGGCCGGTTATTGCCTGCAGGTAACGTTGCCATTCATCAACTAAAAATTGAATCAATGGATTTTGAATGTAATATGACAAGAGACTATGAAACGCGATAACTCTCTCGGATGTTTTAGATTTTTTAGGAGGCTTATGTCTGAAATCACGGTATTTGTTTGTGAATTTAAATTTTAATGAAGTGATGTTTATTTTCAGCGACTGCCAGCGTTTACGTATCCTCCGGACAAAAGAATCTTCTGGCTGAATTTGCCAGTAGGTATCACCTGTCAGTATTCTCAGCTCATCCGGATATTCAGAATTCAGTTTCTTAAATTCGGCAGTCAACGGTGATAAAATCTTATCGGTTAAATCATTAAGCGAGACATATTTTAAAGAATCGGTCCAAAGACGCAGTTTGACAAATTCGGATTCAAGTTCATTCCAAAGACTATCCGGTTTGTCAGCCCATTCTTCGGTATGTACCAGCAAAATCTTCAGAGAATTTAAAATGGATTCCAATTCGTTTATTCTACCATTATGATATCCCTGCCAGGTGTAAAAGGACTGTTCGAGGGCAATTCTGACCACCGGTGTTATCTGATCAAGTATTTGAGTCGGTTCAACCTTCATAAAAATCTTTTACCTGTATGCTTGTATTTATTGTCATTTATAACTAACCCGAATTATTCATAAAATTAAATAATTAAGTTTATAAATAACATAAAATCAACGAGTTAATTCCCCCTTAATAAAGGGGGTTAGGGGGTTGTTTTATACGTAATATTTAAATTATATTAATATTTTACAACCTCTTAGTCCCCTTTTTTAAGGGGAGACTTAATTGTCGCCATATGATAGATCTAAAATTCATGAATTAATCAGGCTAAAATATTATATATACCCTTAATCATACCGTCATTTTTTTAATTTTCGACAGGAAAACGGGAATTATGAAAGGAAAAATGGTTTTTCAGCGCATTTGATTTAATTGAATTAATTTTTATTTTATATACTGTTAGCCAAAAAAGACACGAAGAAGACTGATCGATTCTCAATCAAATGAAATCATTAGTATCAGGTTTACTAAAATGATTCAATTAAGGATTAAAAAACTCATCCCCAAACCCCTTCTCTTGAAAAGAGAAGGGGCTCCCTAAATCCCTCTCTTTTCAAGAGAGGGATTTAGGGTGAGTTCTTCAAATCAAGTCTCTATGTTAAATAAATCTCTAAACTATTTAGTATTCGGTCATAATTGTAGATGATTTGGCTGGAGGGGAAGCACCATGAGCAGCATCATCAAGAACAGAAAAGTCATTCCGGGGGATAGTGGAGATTCGGTTTATGACATTAACTATTTCCTGACAGATTTTCAATTACAGAGGGAACTGGAAAAGTGTGAATATTGTGAGGAAAAACCCTGTATGCAAGCCTGTCCTTGTGATTGTTCTCCGGCGGATTTCATTAAAGCAATTTCGGTTGGCGAGCCCTCTGATATCATGCGATCTGCTGCTTTAATCATGGGGAAAAATCCTCTTGGAGGAATTTGCGGCCAGACATGCCCGGATAAGCACTGTATGGCTGCCTGTGTACACAAGAAATTCGATTCACCGGTTAAAATTCCCGCTGTTCAGGCAACGATTATAGAAAAAGCAAAACAATTGGGTGTTATGCCAAAATTAGAAAAAACCAGGCCGAATGGGAAAAAGATCGCGATTATCGGTTCCGGTCCGGCCGGTTTGGGAGCCGCTGCCCTGTTGACACAACGAGGATATGAGGTAACCATTTTTGAGAAACATACCCTGCCGGGCGGGATGTGTAACCTCATCCCCGATTACCGGTTGGATAAAGAAGTTTTAAAAACTGATATTGAATGGACTTTGAATCTTGGCCGGATCAATCTGGAACTTGGGACTCATATAAAAGAACCGGAATTACTATTGAAAAAGGATTTTGAATCTGTAATAATCGCTGCCGGTCTGTGGACGCCCATATTACCGGGGATTAAAAATGAGGACAAAGCCATTACCGGTATTCCATTTCTGCAAGATCCCGAAAATTACAATGTGTCAGGCAATGTAGCCGTGATCGGTGGTGGAGCGACTGCATTCGATTGTGCAATGACAGCGTTAATACGCGGAGCAAAACGGGTTGAACTATTTTCACTCGAAAATATCAGTGAAATGCCTCTCTCCGGAAATGAAATGTCCGAACTTATAAAAAGTGGGATTGACATTAATGGAAGATCGCAGGTCAATGAAATATTTACTCATGATGAAAAGATAAGCGGTATTTCCACAGTCAAGGTCAAACTTAAAGATGGCCGGATATTTGCGCCGGATGCTGTTTTACCCGTTCCCGGCAGCGAGGCGGTCCGCAAAGATATCGATACGGTAATTATCGCCATCGGGGCACGTTCAGATTTTCAACTGATAGATAATCCGGCAATCTTTTACGCCGGTGATTGCATCGAGGGACCGACAACCGTGGTCGAAGCATCGGCAGCGGGAAAAAACAGTGCTGAACAAGTCGATGCCTATCTGAGCGGTAAACGCATCCCAATTTTTGAGAGGAATACGAATGGTTTTGTAAAAAGCATTAGTCAGATTCCCGGATATAATTTTATTCCGGTACCATTGGAAACAGAATTTTTTGGAAGGAAAATTTCCTCTCCGTTTCTTCTCTCCGCTGCTCCTCCGACAGACGGACTGGAACAAATGAAAAAGGCTTATGAAGCGGGATGGGCCGGCGGGATTATGAAGACCTCATTTGATCATGTTCCCATTCATATACCCGGGGAATATATGTTTAAATTCACGGATAATACGTATGCAAATTGTGATAATGTTTCCGGGCATCAGCTGGACAGAGTATGTAAAGAAATTAAGCAACTGATTAAAATGTATCCGGACCGGTTGACCATGGCTTCTACAGGTGGGGCGGTTACCGGGATTGATGAAATTGATAAAGTCAGTTGGCAGGGTAATACCCGAAAACTGGAAAATGCCGGGGTGATGGCTATTGAATACAGTCTATCCTGCCCGCAGGGAGGTGACGGGACGGAAGGAGATATTGTTTCTCAAAGTTCTGCCTTATCCCAAAAAATAATCAGCTGGATATTGGAAGTCGGAAAGGCCAGTGTACCCAAAATCTTCAAATTAACCGGTGCTGTTACCTCTATTGAAGCCATACTTCAGGCCATTAAGGACATTTTTAACCAGTATCCCGATAAAAAAGCAGGCATTACTTTAGCAAACACATTTCCTACAATGGCCTTCCGCAAGGGCGATAAAAAGAAATGGGAGGAGGGGATCATAGTTGGCATGGCCGGGGAAGGAGTGCTCCCGATCAGTTACCTTACCCTGGCAAAGGCAGCGTCTATGGGACTGGAAATTTCCGGAAATGGCGGACTGATGAGTTATAAAGAGGCTGCTGATTTCCTGGCCCTCGGCTGTAAATCCGTACAATTCTGTTCGCTGCCAACTAAAATGGGATACGGTATCATTAATGAATTGAACGCCGGATTAAGCCATCTGATGAAGATTCGTGGTATTCGCTCGGTTCGTGAATTGACAGGAATTGCCCTTCCTGATCCGATCACTGATTTTATGGCTCTTTCTCCTTTAAAGAAGATTTCTGTATCGGATCATGACCTATGTGTAAAATGCGGGAATTGCCTCAGGTGTCCTTATCTTGCGATTGGTTTAAATGCAGAGGGATATCCTGTGACTGATCCGGAAAAATGTATCGGATGTAAAATGTGCAATTATTTGTGTTTTACCGGTGCTCTCAGCATGAGGGAAAGAACGTCCGAAGAACTGGCACTATTAAAAGAAGACTAGGAATGGTATGCTATTGATTCATGCATCATACACTGAAAGTGATAAACCACGAAGCGCACGAAGCACACGAAGATTAATTAGGAATTGGTAATTGGAATATATGATTAATAGAGGCCATAAAGAAAAAATAAAAATACTTTGCGATATTGCGGTTAAGTAATCCGTGTAAATTCGTGTCAGTCTGCGCCTGATCCGGCTTCGACGGATAATCCGTGGACAAATTCTTTTTTTGATTGCAGCAATATGCTGCGGTATGAATAGATCAGGTTATATTTCTTCCTGAACTTCGTGTACTCTGTGGTAAGTAAATAAGGAGTTTTATGCAAAAACGATGTGCCTGGGTTTCTGAGAACGACCTTTATATACAATACCATGATGAGGAATGGGGAGTTCCTCTGCATGATGATCAAAAACTTTTTGAACTTTTAATTCTGGAGGGCGCGCAGGCCGGATTGAGCTGGTTAACGGTTTTAAAAAAGCGCGAGAACTATCGTCAATTGTTTGACGGATTCAATCCCGATAAAATTGCCGATTATGATGCTTCAAAAATCGAAACCCTGTTACAAAATCCGGGGATTATACGGAACCGCCTAAAAATTGAATCAACCATTCGTAATGCCAGGGCTTTTTTAGAAATAAGAAAAAATCACGGGAATTTTAAAAACTATATCTGGTCATTTGTTAATGGAAAACCGGTGATCAACCATTGGAAAAGATTAAATGACTTACCAGCGAAAACGGATCTTTCTGATAAGATAAGCCATGAACTAAAGAAGGCGGGATTCAACTTTGTCGGGTCAACAATTTGCTATGCCTTCATGCAGGCGGTGGGGATGGTGAATGATCATACTATCGATTGTTTTCGATATCATGAGGTACAACGTTGATTAGCAAAAATTTTAAAAACTTTTATCCACGGATTAGTCCACGGATTA